>CALXSW010000085.1 GCA_944391255.1 uncultured Clostridia bacterium
AAATTCTGAATAAAAAATAACGGCTATAGGATAACCTAAAAGCCGTTTGCGCTCATATATTTTTTAATATCTTATATAATGCGTCAGCAAAGTTACACACATCTCTGCGCCTGTTAAAATATCCGAACGATACTCTTACAAGTCCGCCGTCATATGTGCCAAGCGCTTTATGAGCAAGCGGAGCACAGTGATAACCGCATCTGACTATAATATTTTCACCGAGCAGCTCCCCGATCTCCTCGCTCCCATAGCCATCGACGTCAAAAGCTGTTATTCCGCTGTCGCTCTTTCCATACACTCTGACACCTCTCATATTCTCAAGCTTCTCTCTTAAAGCTCTTGAGAGCATTTTCTCATATGCTCCTATGTTTTCCGCTCCTTCTCTTAATACAAACCTTATCCCTTCTTTTAAACCGGCTATCGCGGGGATATTCATTGTTCCGCTGTGAAACTTATCAGGCATATACTCAGGCTGCTTTAAAGACTGCGAGTCGCTTCCTGTTCCTCCCGTTATCACAGCTCTTATCTTATCCGGATCTCTTATACAGAGTATCCCTGTTCCCATAGGCCCCATAAGCCCTTTATGCCCGGCACAGGCTATAAAATCAGCGTCCATTTTTTCCATATCCACCGTTTCCGCTCCGGCGCTCTGTGAGCAGTCAGCCATGAACAGCGCTCCCGCGTTATGCGCCGCTTTTGCGGCGTCATTTACAGGCTGTTTCGTGCCGCATACATTTGAAATATGTGTGCATACGGTAAGCTTCGTATGATCGCCTATCCTCTTTCTAAATTCAGACGGATGAACATAACCGTATTTATCCGCCGCGGCTATCGTATAATTCCCATGCAACACTGCCGGACGCAAAACGCTGTTATGTTCCATCTGTGTTATAAGAACATTGTCTTTTGCACCAAGCGTTCCTAAAATGACCATATTCAGCGCGTATGTTGCGTTCTGAGTAAATATGATATTGTTTTCGTTTTTTACGTTAAAAAGCTCCGCGGCGGCTTCCTGAGCTTCTATTATTGTCTTTACGCTTCCTATGCTGAGTTTATTCGCTCCGCGTCCGGCATTGCCGCTGCCGGACACCATCGCCCTTATAACAGCCTCGTATACGCTGCGCGGCTTTCTCACTGTTGTTGCGGCATTATCCAGATATAACATTATAGACATGCTTACCTCCCCTTATCGACTCAGAATAGAATTTTCTGACGGGGACGTTATATTCATCTATTATTTTTTTTGCCTGCTTGAACATTATATCATTCAACCGTACCGAATATGAGCAGCCGCCTTTATTTATTTCCGACGGAGTATGCACCACACTCGCCGGATGACCTGTATTTTTTTCGATAAGTCTTGCAAGACGTGTTGCCGTTGTGACGGAACCTATTGTTATAAGCATGTTTTTCACCTCTTTTCAGATCGCACAGCAGCTTTTTAATAATTTATATTATATTATATGCCGTGATATCTTTTCGGGTGAATAACATTATTTACAGTCATTTTTACAAAAAACAAGCTGCCGCAAAGCGATCAGCTTGCGGCAGCTCTTAAATACAGTTATTTATTACTAAAACTTTTTATTGTTCATCAAATGGGAATATATTGTTAAATATATTTTTTGCTTTATTCTTCGCCTTTGATATATCTATGCCTTTTTCTTTTTTTGCAGCGCCTTTTACATGAGCTGTTTCTTCCTCATACTGCTCGTCCTCATCTGCGAACACTATTCCTGATGAGCTTCTTGTAGGCTGATATGATCTGAATGATCTTTCATATCCCTCATCTTCAAATTCATCAGTGTATTCATGCGCATGCTCCGGCTCCTCGTGCTTGCTCTGTCTGCTGTCCCACTTTTTCAGTATTTCTCTTTCCTCGTCGGTTATTTCCACCTTTGGCTGTCTGTTTGGCATTGAAATACCTTCATCAGTTCTTGAGTAATTATCATTGCTGTTTACGACCTCAAGCGCCGGCTCCGATATATCATGTATCGTTGACGCAAACTTTTCCTCTATATCCTTTCTAAGCGCTCTGATCTCCGCTGAGGTCTGTGTGCTTTTTTTAGAAAGCTTGTAAAAACGGTTTCCTACCCAGCAGCTTATAATAAAGTTCACAATTACAGAAAGCAAGAACCACAAAAATCCGCCAAATTTTGAAAGATACTTCTTATTCGATGTTTCTGTAACATTTTGTGTTGCAACAGATGATGTTGTATCATTAACGACTACTCCGCCTGCCGATGGCTGCGTTGACGCTGAAACAGAATTTTCTCCTGCTAAACTGCTTATACCCGAGTTTTCTTCCTCACCCGCTGACGATGTTATTGATGATGAGCTTGAGTTCTGTGAGGTTGACGACTGTACTACTGATGACTGAGATGTAGTTGTAGTATCCCCCGGCTGGGAACGGCGCTCCGTGGCTGTCGCCGTAGCCGAAACGAGCACAGCTGAAAGTGAAATTGCACATATTGATAAAATTATTCTCTTGATCGATTCTTTCATTATTTTAATCCCTTTCCGTAAATCTTATATTAATTTATTGCCGTATGTCAATTGCTTTCCTTTGAGAATGCTTCTCTCAATTCTGATTTTATTGGCAATTTCATAAGTTTCATTTTATTCGCCTCATATATGCGCATGTATGACAGCATTTTCTTATCATCGCGCGCGGCTGCTCTAAAGCCTATGAGGAACCAATTCCAGAAACTATCCGGAACTGTGTTCGTGTTTATAATAAGCTCATGGTAATGACCAGGTGATTCAACTATCTCTATACCGAGCTTAGATATCATATAATTGTAGCACTGAGGCTCCTTCGCTCTCAGTTCTATCAGCATTCTCTGTATTTTTTCAGCCCATTCCTTCGCGTCCCGCTGATTTCCATACATTCCCTGCCATGTGTAAAATGCATATAATAATCTTGACACAAGCAAAGGTGAACGATTCTCCTCCATATCATACATGACCTCACTTTTAACGTCTGTATACTTATGGCGCTGGAAAGGCTCATATCCCACCTTTGTCAGAAGTCTTTTTATCTTTGCCGAATCCTCCTCTATCTCTGGGAGCATCTTCTTTCTTTTCGCTATCGTTATTCCGTATCTTTCCCAATCAACATCCTCATGCTCTGTTATAAACTTTATACAGCCCATAGATAAAGTCCTGTCTTCAGTTGAGGATTCTATATATGCTATAAGCTCGTGCATTTCCTCAGGCAGCCAGCCTTTAGGAAGAACAAATATACCGGAGCCTGTTCCCGCGCCTGTAACAACCACAGGAGCAGCAAGCTCTACAAAAATA
>CALXSW010000086.1 GCA_944391255.1 uncultured Clostridia bacterium
GAGCGCAGCTGCTTTGGTTTCATAGCGCCTTTTGAATCAAGTATGCAGGCGATCTGAACGCATTTTTGCGTGAACGCGGTGGCGATCCTCGTTCCATGAACTCCGCCTGAATTGGTGTCTTCCGCAAGTCTGCCGTTTATCTCGTCAAGAATGCTTTTGCGTTTCTTTCTGTTTTGACGGACGGGAACAAATTCAGCCGGTTCAAGCACGATCTCTGCATATGAATCCTCGCCGAGCATATTGACAAATATCAGACCAAGCTCCAGCTTTTTCAGGACATAGAGCGAATCTCTGAATGTTTTCGGAGAATATCTTTTAGGCTTGGGTATTGCCACAAAGACGTCAGCGCCTGTTTTCTGCCTGTCAAGCGCCTGCGCGAGAAGAATTACTGATAAATTCTTTTTAAGCTCTATTACTATAAGCTCATCATCCTTTACAGCGGTCATATCGCAGTCTTTCACCTCGGCGTTGACCTTGTATCCGAGCGACTCGAAAAGCTTTTTTACAGGCGGAAAAAGTTCGGATTCTTTCATTACAGATCTATAGTTTCACCCGGCGCTACCGGCACGATATTGCCGTCAACAGACAGCCATACAGTGATGGCAGATGGATTATATACCATATCGCCCTTAGCGGTGAATTTGAGGTTTTTTGCGGCGTTCATATAATCTACTATTTCAATATTTGTCGCGTACCATATATCATCTCTTCCGCCTATAAACTCGCAGAATTCCTCTATGAGTCCCCATATATCATCGCGCGGGAATTCATAGCTGTGTCCCCATACATACATCATATAGAGATACTGCGTCTTATGTAGATCGGCGAAACGGCGCGCGTTTTCCATGAGGTTGTGGCTGTGATGGCATGTCGCTTTCCATGTCAGGAAATTATCCGGCATTGCAAAATCGTCTGTGTTTCCCACGACGCGGCAGTATTCTATGCCGCATGCCGGCAGAGCGTCAACGATCTCTTTTGAGTATGAGCCGTTAGGATAGCTCATTCCGCGGACGGGGTAGCCGCAGGCTTCCTCAAGCAGCTTTCTATCCTCTATTATCTGCTGAACGACCTGTGTTATTGGACAGCGCTCTATTGTCGGATGATATATCGTGTGGCAGCTGACCTCGTGTCCCTTATACACGTCCTTTACCTCGTCAAGCGTCACCTTTTCCGGTCGTCCCTCGATAAGACCGGAATTTATATGGAATGTTCCTTTTATACCGTTTTTATTGAATATTTCTATAAGCCTTTTGTCGTGTATCTGACCGTCGTCATAGCTCATAGTAAGCACCTTATGCTTTCCGCCCGGAAAGTATGTGTAAATAGTTTTTAAAATTCTGCTCATTTCTGTATCTCCTTGTGTTTTAAAATAATTACCGTTATTTCAGGCCTGTTAAAAAGACTCGGCAAAAGCATCGGGTTTCCAAGACCTCTGTTAACGATCATATCCATTCCCTTGTACCGGTAGTGACCGGCAAAATATTTCGGGAAAAAGAGCGAAGAACCGCTTCCCCAGCTTGATTTTGGGTTGCACATGCCCTTTCCGTTAGGCAGTCGTATCTGTCCGCCGTGCATATGGCCGGACAGTATCAGATCAAAACCCTTATCCTTAAACGCGTCCAAATGGTTTGCCCTGTGGAAAAGCAGTATATGATATCCATCGTATGGTTTTATCTCGCCTATGGAGCGGTTTATGTTTCCATAGATCGTGTTGCCGTCTTCTGAAAACGGATCTCCGATCCCTGAAAGCGCTATCTGCGCTCCGTTCCTTTCGAGGATAACCGTTTCATTGTTAAGTGTTTTTGTGCCTGTTTCATCAAGCGCGCTTTGATAACTGGAATAATCTGTTCTGTAAAGATCATGGTTACCGGTTACGTTATACACCGGCGCTATATCCATCAGCTTGTCGGCAAAACGGACTGCCGGCTCATATGAATGCTTGTCGTCTGCCATGTCGCCTGTTGCCGCTATGATATCAGGCTTTTCACTGCGTATCTCCTCTACTACTCCGGGAATTACCGCGGCGTGGAGATCGGATACCTGAACAATTCTGAACCCGTCAAACTCCTCGGGTATAGCGGGTGATTTTATTGTATAATGTGTTGTTTCGAGTCTGTCGTCAAGTCCTTTAAGGACGAACAGAACTCCTCCGGCTATTGCAGCTGTTTTTACAAATTTAGAAGTTTTCATAAGGCATCTCCCTATCTTAAAGCATATACTGAATATAGTATACCACCTATTACAAATAAAAACAATTAAAATCCGAAAAAATATTGAAATTTTTTTTGTATCATGATATAATACAATAGTATAGTTGTGCAGATGATCATTATAAAAATGGCATTTGCAATAAAATAATGGAGGAAACAGGTAAAATGATCAGACATATAGTTGTATGGAAAATGGCAGACGGCGAGGACAAGGAAAAGAGAGCTATGGATATCAAGAAAAATCTTGAAGCTTTAAAGGGTAAGATAGATGTTCTTGTCGATATAGAGGTCGGACTGAATTTTAACACAACAGAATCGGCGTCAGACGTCGTTCTTGTAAGCACATTCAGAACGAAAGAGGATCTTGAAACATATCAGGATCATCCGGAGCATAAGTCTGTTGGCGCTAATTATGTGCGCCCTTATGTAAAGGAAAGAAGAGTTGTTGATTACGAGTTTTGATTTTAAAGGAGTTTGTTAAGTGGCAGCTACTGAAATAACAAAGGAGCAATGGGCTGTATCTGAGAGCTACATTGCGAAAATAAAAGAGGATAACGCGCTTTTCGCGATCCAGAACGGCAGGGCGCGTCTGGCTCATACTGAAACGTATGGATGTCAGCAGAATGTAAATGATACAGAGCGTATAAGAGGAATGCTTTCAAAGGCGGGTTTCGAATTTACGGAGAACGCGGAGGAGGCTGACCTTATAATATACAACACATGCGCTGTGAGAGAGAATGCGGAACAGAAGGTGTTCGGCAGACTTGGTATCCTTAAGCACATGAAAGAGAGCAAAAAGGATCTTATGATAGCGATGTGCGGCTGTATGGTGCAGCAGGAGCATATAACGGAGAAGATAAAAAGAGTTTACGGCCATGTCGATCTGATATTCGGAACTCACGCGCTTTGGCGCATGCCGGAGCTGCTTTACAGAGCGATGCATGAAAAGGGCGTCGTTGTGGATATAACGCCAAGCGACGGAGCTATAGCGGAAGATGTGCCTATCCTTAGGGATAAGGAGCAAAAGGCATGGGTTTCGATCCAGTATGGCTGCAACAATTTTTGCAGCTACTGCATAGTTCCGTATGTGCGCGGCAGAGAGCGCAGCCGTAAGCCTGATGTGATATTGAACGAGGTGCGCAATCTCGTTGCAAACGGTACGACTGAGATATCATTCCTCGGTCAGAACGTGAATTCATACGGAAAAGATCTTGATTGCGACGTTGATTTTTCGGATATTCTGAGAATGACAAACGAGATCGAGGGTGTAAAGCGAATACGGTTTATGACTTCGCATCCGAAAGATCTCAGTGATAAGCTTATATATACGATACGCGACTGCGACAAGGTGTGCAAGCAGCTGCATCTTCCGGTGCAGGCGGGATCAAATAAGATATTAAAAGAGATGAACAGATGCTATACAAAAGAGGAGTATCTCGCTAAGATAGATAAGATCAAAAAAGAGATACCCGGCATAGCATTGACAACAGATATAATCGTGGGATTCCCTACCGAAACGAACGAGGATTTCAAGGAAACGCTTGATATATTGAGATATGTCAGATTTGACAGCATATTCTCGTTCATATATTCAAGACGCGAGGGTACTCCGGCAGCAAAGCTTGATTTTGTGCTGAGCGAAGAGGAGATACACAAAAACTTCAATGAGCTTCTTGAAGTGCAGAACCAGATATGCAAGGAAAAGAATCTTGAGTATGAGGGACGCGAGGAGCTTGTTCTTGTAGACGGTGAGAGCAAGACGAACAAGGACTGTATGCAGGGCAGGACAGACAGCGGAAAAATAGTTAATTTCAAGGGTTCTCATGATCTCACCGGAAAATATGTTATGGTGAAGATCACAAAAGCAAAGCAGTGGAGCCTTGATGGAGAAATAATAGGAGGAGAAAATTAAAATGGAAAAAGCGGATATCTTAAACAAGACAAGAGAACTTGGCGAGCTTATTCAGAATTCTGATGAAATGAAAGCGTACAAGCTGGCAGAGGTAAGACAGCAGGAGGACGCTGTTTCGCAGGAGGCCATGAAGGAATTCAATCTTAACAGAATAAATCTTGCGCGTGATATGCAGAACGGCAAGATCAGCCGTGAAGCGGCGATAGAGGCGAACAATGAAGCGTACGACAAGCTTATAGAAAAAGCGCCGCTTATAAAGGAATATGTTGAAAAGAAGCAGGAGTTTGACGCGCTTGTAAATCAGGTGAACCAGATCATAAATTATTATATCACAGGCTCAACAGGCGAATGCACACATGATTGCAGCACATGCGCAGGCTGCCACTGATCAAGCGATTACGAAAAGAGGGGATTTTATTATGGCTGGAAAGCTGTCGCCGATGATGGCGCATTATTTGCAGACAAAAGAAGAATACAGTGATTGTATCCTGTTTTACAGACTGGGCGATTTCTATGAGATGTTTTTTGATGACGCCATAACTGTATCGCGAGAGCTTGAGCTTACCCTGACAGGACGTGACTGCGGACTTGAGGAACGCGCGCCGATGTGCGGCGTTCCTTTTCATAGCGCGGATATATATATTTCAAGACTTGTTTCGGCAGGCTACAAGGTGGCTATATGTGAGCAGCTTGAAGATCCGAAACAGGCAAAGGGCATGGTCGCGCGCGACGTCATACGCGTTATAACTCCGGGAACGGCTGTTGATGAGGCGATACTTGACGAGGGCGTCAATAATTATCTGGCAGTTCTGTATTACAGCGACAACGGTATCGGTCTTACGGCTGCTGACGCGTCTACGGGAGAGGTGCATACTACCCAGCTCATAAACTCTAAATACGTTATAGACGAGCTGGCGAGCTATTCTCCGCGCGAGATAATAGTGAATGATGAGTTTCCGGAAAAATTATCAAAAAATATAGAGGACAGTCTGCGAGTAAAATGCGAGATGCGCGAGGACGTCTTTGATCATGACTGTGATGAGATAGTCGAGCATCAGTTCGGACGAAACATAGCCGATTTGAAGCTTGACGGAAAGCGAGAGGCTGTTCTTTCGATATGCGGCGCGCTAAATTACATAGCGTATGCGCAGAAAGCGAGCATTGACTATATAAATAAAGTTAATGTGTACAGCGTCACTCAATATATGGAGCTTGATTTCGCAACGCGCCGGAATTTGGAGATAACAGAAACAATGCGCGACAAGTCAAAGCGCGGCTCTATATTCTGGGTCCTCGACAAGACAAAAACGGCGATGGGGAGGCGAAAGCTCAGGAGCTGGCTTGAAAAACCTCTCCTTGATCCTGTCGCGATAAACAAAAGGCTGCTTTCGGTAAAAGAGCTTGTTGATGATGTAATGCTGTGCGACGATCTGTCGGAGATACTTAACAGGACGTATGATATTTCGAGAATAATTTCAAGAATAGCCGTCGGCACTGTTACTCCAAAGGATCTTCTTTCGCTAAAGGAAACGCTTTTGCAGCTGCCGGAGCTTGAATACAAGCTGTCAGATATGAGATCGCCTATGTTTAAGGGGCTGGCGAAAAAATTTGATATGCTTGAAGATATAGCGTCAGCAATAAACGAGGCTATAGACGAGGAAAAAGCGACGTCGATAATACGCGACGGCGGAATGATAAAAAGAGGGTATAACGAGGAAGCCGACAGGCTGCGTGACGCAAAAGACAACGGTGCGGCATGGCTCCATGAAATAGAAGATGAGGAGCGGGAGCGAACAGGAATACCAAAGCTCAGAACAGGCTTTAACAAGGTGTTCGGATATTATATAGAAATAACGAACTCATATAAGGATAAGGTTCCGGAGGATTATATAAGAAAGCAGACGCTTACAAATTGCGAGCGATATATAACGCCAAAGCTCAAGGAAGTTGAGAACACCATATTGGGCGCGTCGGAGCGTCTTAAGGCGCTTGAGATACGTCTGTTCAATGAGCTTTGCGAGAAGCTTGCCGGAGAACTGGAGAGGCTGAAAAAGGCGGCGGAGGTCATAGCGGTCACAGACGTGCTTGTGTCACTGGCATCTGTCGCGTACAGAAACAGGTTTGTCATGCCTGATGTTGACGGCGGCGACGTTATCGATATAAAGGACGGCAGACATCCTGTCGTTGAAAAGCTGTCGCGTGATATAATATTTGTGCCGAACGACAGTTATTTGAATGAGGACGAGGACAGACTCCTTATAATAACGGGACCGAATATGGCAGGAAAATCGACATATATGCGTCAGACTGCCGTTATAACGCTGATGGCTCAGATAGGAAGCTTTGTTCCGGCGTCGTCGGCGCGGATAGGCGTTGTTGACAGGATATTTACCAGAGTGGGAGCGAGCGATGATATCGCATCAGGACAGAGCACATTCATGCTTGAGATGAATGAGGTCAGCAATATCCTTAAAAATGCGACAAAAAAATCGCTCATAATACTTGATGAGATCGGGCGCGGCACAAGCACATTTGACGGTATGTCAATAGCGTGGGCTGTGGCTGAATATATACACAACAAGCGCAGGATAGGCGCTAAAACGATGTTTGCCACCCACTATCACGAGCTTACAGAGCTTGAGGATAAGCTTGAGGGCGTTAAGAATTATCGCATAGCCGTAAACAAGCATGGCGATGAGATAACGTTTTTGAGAAGGATAGTAAGAGGCGGAGCTGATGAGAGCTATGGTATAGAAGTCGCGGCGCTCGCCGGTGTGCCAAACGAGGTCATAAAGAGGGCAAAGGTGATCTTGCAGGGCATAATAGAGTCGGACGAGAGCAAGCTTTATAAAAAGAAAAAGACGTCAGAGAAGAAAGCTGTACAGTCGCCGCAGGTCGGAATGGGCGATTTCGAGACCGCGGCGATCATAGACGAGCTGAAGAATATGGATGTCACTACATTTACCGCTATAGACGCGATGAACAAGCTGTACCAGCTGTCGTTAAAGGCTAAAAACCTGTAATGTGGAAAAAGCACACACCATTTAGAATAGGACATAAAATATCGTAAGCGGCACATATCAGGCTTTAAGACAGGAGATGTATACAATGGGGAATATTCACATCCTTGACACTGAAATTTCAAATAAAATAGCGGCCGGCGAGGTTGTTGAAAGACCTCTCAGTATAGTTAAAGAGCTTGTCGAAAACAGTATAGACGCCGGAGCTACAAGCATATGCGTTGAGATACGCAATGGCGGTATATCACATATACGAGTTACAGATAACGGCTGCGGAATGAGCGAGGAGGACGCGCGAATATGCTTTTTGCGCCATGCCACAAGCAAGATACAGACCGACAGCGATCTTGACGCTATATATACTCTCGGATTCAGAGGCGAGGCGCTTTCAAGTATCGGAGCGGTAACGCGTGTAACGCTGTATACGAAGCGTGCTGGCGATGAAGTGGGAACGTGCGTGACGTGCGAGGGCGGAGAAATACTTACGGCGAAAGATGCCGGAACTCCGAACGGCACAACCGTTGAAGTTCGTGATCTGTTTTATAACACTCCCGCAAGGCTTAAGTTTCTTAAGAAGAATACGACTGAGGCGGGATATATAAGCGATATAATCGGAAGGCTGGCGTTTGCGCATCCGGAAATATCGTTCAGACTTATTCGTGACGGAAAAGAGATATTATTTACCTCCGGTGATAACAAGCTTATAAATGTTGTTTATGCCATATACGGCAAGGATTACGCGAGAAATATGTTGGGCGTTGATTATGAATTCAATGGTATACGCGTAAGCGGAGTTATAGGAAAGGGCACTCTTGTAAGAGCTAACAGAAACAACGAAACATTTTTCGTTAATAAGCGCTATATAAAGAGCGCGCTTATGATAAGAGCGCTTGAGGAAGCGTATAAAAATCAGATAATGATATCAAAATTTCCTACCGCCATATTAAATATTGAGCTTGACGTTTCATCTGTAGATATAAACGTGCATCCAACTAAGCTTGAATGTAAATTTTCAAACGAGCAGGATATATATCAGGCGGTGTATCACGCTGTCAAGACATCTCTTTACGCGCTGCCTAATGTGCCGGAAATAAACAGGACAGAGGAAAAAACGGAGAGCGTTTTCAAGGCGGATTCCGGAAAACAGAGCTCATTTGAGGACAGCCTTAGAGAAAAGAGCAAAAACATAGTTCATCCCGCAAGCGAGTTCAAGTACAAGACTCAAAAGCGCAGCGATGTGAAGATGTGGGATTTTATTGCTGATAATAAGGACAGCGAAAAGACTGAAAAGAAAATAAAAGAAGAAATAGATAACGATATAAAAGAAGAAATAAAAAGACCGGCTCTGCATGGATACGATGTGCCGGCCATGAGAAATATAGTAGACGAAACACCGGCGGTGACACCGGAGCCGGTATTTTCGGCTGACAGAGAATATGATAAGCCGGTAAAAGCTGATGAGCCGGTCATCGGAAATGTTGATAAAAACGAAAAAACAGACATAGAAAATAAAACATCTGACGGCGATGATGAGCCTGTAAAGGGTGATGTTCTGGCAATGCTTGACTATGCGATACAATGCTCTATAAATAGAAAGCCCGTCAGGATAAAGGTCAGGGAAAAGGACGAGTCAGAGATAACGGATCAGAAAGATCCCGATGATAACTGGGAAGCATTTTTAATAAATGCCAATGAGGAATATAATGAACAGAATAAAAATATCTTTGAAATGGAAAACTTCAGGATAATTGGTCAGCTGTTTGAAACGTATATCCTTGTTGAGCAGGAGGACAGACTGCTTATGATAGATCAGCACGCGGCGCATGAGCGGCTTAATTATGAGCAGCTGAAACGAGATATAGAGTGTATGGACGTTCAGCCGCAGATGCTTTTGATGCCCGTGGAGATACATCTCACAGGCGAAGAAGCGGCGATATATGAGGAAAATTCCGAAATGATCTATCAGCTCGGCTTTGATGTGGAATTAAAGGATAATAATGATATTGAGATCAAATCAACTCCGGGCGATTTCGGATACAGTGAAACGGAAGATCTGTTCCTCGAGCTTCTCACGCAGATAGGCGAGATGAAGCAGGAGCTTATCACTGACGGAATGCAGAGGCTGATATATACGATCGCCTGCAAGGCGTCTGTAAAGGCGAATATGGAAATGAGTATGCAGGAAATGGAGAACCTTGTGAGAGAGGTGTTCGCATTGAAAAATATAAACACCTGTCCTCATGGCAGACCGATAGTGATATCAATGAGCAAAAAAGAAATAGAAAAGGATTTTAAGCGTATAGTCTGATATGAAAAAGATACCTTTAATAGTTGTGGCAGGCCCTACGGCGTCGGGGAAAACGGGACTTGCGATAGATATAGCAAGAAGGTTTGACGGAGAGGTCGTTTCCGCTGACAGTATGCAGATCTACAAGTATATGGATATAGGAACGGCAAAGCCGACAGCTGAGGAGCGGGCGATGTGTCCGCATCATCTGATCGATTTCGTGGAGCCGGACGAGGATTTTTCTGTCGCTGATTACACAAAGCTGGCGCATGAGAAGATAGCCGATATATACGCCAGAGGAAAACTGCCTGTAATGTGCGGCGGAACGGGACTTTATATAAACAGTGTCGTAAACGATGTGGAGTTCGGCGAGATGACAGCTGACGAGGAGCTTAGAGAAAAGCTTGCCGAGATCGGAAAGCGCGAGGGCGGCGAAAAGCTTATAGAGATACTCCGCGAATTTGATCCGGTGAGCGCGGAGCGTCTTCACCCTAACAATATGCGGAGAGTTATCCGCGCGATAGAGTTTTATAAACTCACTAAGATCCCGATATCAGAACATCAGGAGATGACAAAGAGGATAGAGAGCAGATATGATCCGGTCATGTTCTGCATAGATCATGACAGACAGATATTATATGACAGAATAGATCTGCGTGTTGACCTCATGATAAAGGACGGCTTGATAGATGAGGTAAGACGTATCATGGACATGGGATATACAAAGGAGCTTAACTCCATGAAGGGGATAGGCTATAAGGAGATAATGGATCATCTTAACGGCGAATGCACGCTTGATGAAGCGATAGAGAATGTCAAGCAGGGGACAAGACGGTATGCAAAGCGTCAGCTCACATGGTTTAGACGCGATGAGAGGATCATAATGCTGAAACCCGAAACAGCGTCAGCTGAGGCGGAGCGGATTATAAAAGAAAAGATAAGCGAATATTTCTGATGATCGGACATAATTAATATAAATCTAAAAAAATAAAAAAAGCACTTGACAGACCGAAAAAAATATGGTAATATATATAAGTCTGTAAAAGACATCCTTGCCCGCAGGACAGGCTTGCGGGACAAAAGTCCATAAGGAGGTGTAATGAAATGACTGAAGCAATGCACAGTTATGAAACAATTTTTATCATCGATTCAACTTTGGATCCTGAAACTATTACAGCTAAGAAGGATAAGTTCATCGGTATCATTACTGAGAACGGCGAAATCGGTGAGGTTGAAGAATGGGGCAAGAGAAAGCTTGCTTATCCTATCAATTTCAAGTCAGAGGGTTACTATGTATTGGTAAACTTCAAGGCTAATGTTGAATTCCCTAAGGAACTTGACAGAAGATACAGAATTGATGAGAGCATTCTCAGAACAATCATCATTCGCAAGGACGAAGTTTGATCGAAAGCGGTGAGTGCATGAATAGGGTAATTTTGATGGGTCGTTTAACAGCAGATCCGAAACTCAGACAGACTCCGCAGGGTACAACACTTGCGAGATTCTCTATAGCGGTAAACAGAAGATTTGCAAAAGAAGGAAATCAGCAGACTGATTTTTTTAACTGCGTTGCATGGAGGCAGGTCGGAGAGTTTATCGCAAGATATTTCCATAAGGGAAGTATGATTGCGATAGATGGCCAGATCCATAATCGTTCATGGGACAGTCAGGACGGACGCAAGCAGTATGCGGCAGAGGTAGTTGTTGACAACGCATATTTCACGGGTTCAAAAGCTGAAACAAACACGGGCGCATCACAGGGAGCATACCAGTCTAATTTCGGAGCGTA
>CALXSW010000087.1 GCA_944391255.1 uncultured Clostridia bacterium
TAAAGCCTGATCTTATAATCGCCGTTGACGCTCTCGCGGGCGCTGATATGAACAGGGTTTGCTCAACTGTGCAGATAGCCGATACAGGCATACAACCGGGTGCCGGAATAGGAAACAACCGCGCCGGACTTAACGAGGAAACGCTTGGCGTAAAGGTAATAGCGGTTGGAGTTCCGACTGTAATAGCAGCCGAGGTGCTGACCGGTGAGAGCGGCTCTGATGAACCGCTCATGGTAACAACGAAGGATATAGATCTCGTTATCAGACGAATGTCAAAGACTGTGGCAAACGGCATAAACATGGCTCTCCATAGAGATCTGACATTCAGAGATATAGAATCTGTTATATCATAAATCACGCGGCGCGCCGCGCCGCGATTTCGGAGAAAGGGGAACAGTTATGGAAACAGTGATCGTAAATGACAATATACGGATCACGAGTATTGAGATGACAAAGCTCAAAACAAACTCGATAGCCGTGTGTATCCACAGGCCTTTGAACAGAAAGGAGGCGTCATATAACGCGCTTTTGCCGCTCGTTTTAAAGCGCGGCTCAATGCTCTGCAATGACCGGGAGAAGATAGCGGAATACCTTGATGATCTATATGGCGCGACTATGGGCGCCACAGCTATAAAGCGCGGCGAGGATCAGATAATATATTTTGACGCCGAAACGATAGCGGACAAATTCGCGCCGGACGGTGAAAAGCTGCTGAAAAAGCTTTTGCAGCTCGTGATGTCTGTAGTATTTGATCCTTATACGGTCAACGGAGCGTTTGACGATGCGGTTTTTGAGCAGGAGCGGAAAAACGCGCTTGACAAGCTTGAGGCTTTCGTAAACGACAAAAGACAGTATGCAGCTACAAGATGTCAGCAGGAGGTGGCGAGAGGCACAGATTTTGAGATACTGCGTTTTGGTGACAAAGAGGGACTTATGTCTGTGACATCAAGCTCACTGTATGAATATTATAAGTCGATCATAACATCGTCAGTCATAGATATATACATTTGCGGCAGCTGCGATATAAATGACGCAGTGGATGCAGTAAAGGAATATACAGCCGATAAGGAATTTACGGAAGCATATATCCCGAAAACGGAAATAGTTTCGCGCGATGAGAGCGCGGTGAGAACGGTCGAGGAAAAGATGGACGTGGCTCAGGGCAAACTCGCCATAGGCTTTAGAACGAACGTGAAGCCTACAGATGATGATTTTTACGCTTTGCAGGTGTTTAACAGCGTATTCGGCGCGGGCGCGCACTCAAAGCTTTTTAACAATGTGCGCGAAAAGCTCTCGCTTGCTTATTACGCGTCCTCTATGCTTGAAAAGTCGAAGGGCATACTCGTCGTAAATGCCGGCGTTGAATTTGAAAATTTCCAGAAGGCATATGACGAAACGCTTGTTCAGCTTGAGGAGATAAGAAAGGGAAATATAACGGAGCATGAGTTTGAGTCAAGCATAAACGCGATACTTAATATGTGCAATTCGTATTTCGATGATCAGAGATCACTCGTAATATATTATCTGTCAGACAGAGTGGCAGGAACGTCAACAACTCTTGAACAGTATATAGAAAAGATAAAGGCTGTGACGGTTGACGAGGTCGTGGCCGTTTCAAAGAAGATAACGCTTGATACGGCGTATTTCCTCACGGGAAAGGGGGAAGCGTAAATGGAGCTTGAAAAAAAATACAGTGAGATAACAGGTGAAACGCTCTACAGCGGAAAGCATAAGTCAGGGCTTGAAATATTTATTCTGCCAAAGCCGGAGTACAGCGGAACATACGCTATTTTCGGAACAAGGTACGGCTCGGTGGACAGTGAGTTCATCGTGCCGGGTGAAACCGAGCCTACAAAGGTGCCGGACGGCATAGCGCATTATCTTGAGCATAAGATGTTCGATCAGCCGGACGGAAGCAATGTTTTTGATAAATTCTCAAAATACGGCGGCAACGCCAACGCGTTCACATCGTTTAATATGACAGCATATCTGTTCTCAGCGACTTCTAATTTTGAGGAGAATTTAAAAACGCTCCTCGACTATGTTCAGAGTCCGTATTACACTGATGAAACGGTAGCAAAGGAACAGGGAATAATCGGGCAGGAGATCAGGATGTATGATGATAATCCGGGTTGGAAGCTGTTTTTCAATTTCATAAACTGCCTTTACTGCGAGCACCCTGTAAAAAAAGAGATAGCGGGAACGGTCGAGAGTATAGCAGATATAACTGCCGATTATCTCTATAAGTGCTATAATACATTCTACAACCTTTCAAATATGTCTATCGTTATAGTAGGCAACACCGACGTTAAAAAGACGGTGGAGATAATAGAGGAAGGAATAAAGAAGAATGAGCCGTTTACGGAACCGATAAAGCGTATCTATCCGGAAGAGCCGGAAAAGATCGCGTCAAAATATGCTGAAAAGAGCATGGCTGTGTCATCGCCTATGTTCATGATGGGATTTAAGGATAACGATACAGGTTTTGGCGGAAAGGCGCTGTTGAAAAAGAATATCGAAATAACGATACTTATGCGAATGCTGTTTGACAAAGGATCGCATATATATAAAAAGCTCTATGATATGGGGCTTATAAACAGCACATTCTCGCTTGACTACACAATGCAGCCTGATTACGCGTTCACATCGCTTGACGGTGAATCATCTGATCCGGAAAAGGTGTTTGAGATAATTCTCGATGAGCTTGACAAGATCAGGGAAGAAGGTCTTGACGAGGCGGCATTTGAGCGCGCAAAGAAAGTAGAATGGGGAAAGTATATCCGCTCATATAACGATATAGAGGGATATGCCTGCGCATTTATGCAGCTGCTGTTTATGGGTATAGATTATTTCGACTTCTACGACGTGTATAAAACTGTGACGTTTGACGATGCTGTAAAGCGCTTTAACAAGCATTTTAACAGGGATCTCGCCGCTTTGTCGGTTGTAAAACCGCTGAACTGATGAAGTAACATACAAAAAACACGTCACACCTGTGTTAAAACATATTAAATATGCGAAAAAAAGCAATGATTTTTGAAATTTTTTTCAAAAATCAATTGCTTTTTTTATAATGTTGTGATATAATTATACAGATTTTGAATGTGCGCGTATATAAGCGCTTACACTAAAGGAGGATAATCACATGAAATGTGAATCAGTTGAAAAGAACCTCAGCAAGCTTACATTTGAAGTTAGCGCTGAAGATTTCGAAAAGGCAATGGTAGCCGTTTACAATAAGAACAAGTCAAAGTTTAACGTGCCTGGTTTCAGAAAGGGCAAGGCTCCTATGTCTATCGTTACAAAGATGTACACAAAGGCAGTATTCTATGATGACGCTCTTAATATGGTTCTTCCTGAAGCATATGAGGCGGCTCTTAAGGAAAGCGGTCTTGACGTTGTAGCGCGTCCTGAATTTGACGTTGAAGAGATCAAGGAAGGCGAGCCTGTAGTATTTACAGCTCTTGTTACAACAAAGCCGGAAGTTAAGCTTGGCGAATATAAGGGTATCAAAGTGCCAAAGATTGACTATACTGTAACTGATGAGGACGTGCAGAAGGATCTTGAGGCTACACAGGCTAAGAA
>CALXSW010000088.1 GCA_944391255.1 uncultured Clostridia bacterium
GATTATATCATAATAAAATTGTTTTGTCAATTACGCACTTGTATTTTCTTCTGACATGATTGCACAATTATATGAATACAATTTACAAATGAAAAAGGGAATCGACAAAGCGATCCCCTTTTTGATATACGTCCTCAAACATATACCGCAATTACTATATATTATTATACTATTTATTTTAATAATATTCAATAGTTTTTTCATAAAAAATAATTATTTTTTCAAGTATTTTTTTAGTAAATATACCCGTTTTTCTGTATCTGCATGAATCACCATATCTGCTATATCCTTCTTTACTGATGATTTATAATTTTCCACCAAATCGCCATATTTGTCTATAAATAATTCAATTTCATCTGGTGATACTTTAAGTAGTTTTAAATAATAAGAAATGAGGATCACATAATCTGTTATTGTTTTAAAATTAATATACGGTAGTCCAATTTCAATTTTTAAACAGCTCTCCATTGATCTTTTGGGATTTATTTTTCTAAACCTTGTGTCAAATATAACATCATTATGTGCTATAGCATTACGCAAATCTTTTAATGTATATAAATATTTATAAATAAGTTCCCTGTCAGTATCAGTTGATAAGTTAAACCCTATCTTTCTTGTGATCATATCCCTTGTCTTATAAGTCAAACACGAAAGTAAAAATCCTATATCTCCCATTGTCATAATATCAAACAATGCCCAGAGAGGTACTCCATCATGATCTTTAGTATGATAAAAATGCACTACTTTCCTATTTTCTGAATTATAAGCTTTTAGCAAACAATTTTGAACCATATTCTGAAGATAAAGCTTATTCTTTTGCAGCTTTTTCCTCTCATCTACTGTACAAGTAGGAGGCGCATTATTATAACTGCTTATAACCTTATCATACATTTGTTGTATACTTCCTGAACCCGCTGATTCAATAACACATTGTAAAGCAATACTTTTCACAGCAGTTTCAATAAACATTACTTTGGGGTAAAATAAACTTTTTAAATCCGAATCATATTGTATCGTTGTATGTATTTCATCGTATGAAGAAAAAGGAATTTTTTTGGCAGGTGAATTAAAAAAACGATATCCTTTATAGCCATGAAAATACCCTGTATTAATCAAATTTCTTTTGTCCTTCTCACCTGAAATTTCAATCCCCTTTTCTTTTAGATGCTGCATCAAATCATCAATCGTTTTGTATTCCATAATATTTCCCTCAACTGATTTTTTCTATATTATACCATTAAATTAACTATATTTCAATCTTCTTGTTTAATCTCATACAATAAAATTGTTTTGTCAATTACACACTTGTATTTTTAATACTTTTGTGATAGAATATGTTAAGTCCTATAATATATATAGGAAAATTTATTAGCCAAGGAGGAATTATTCTTTTGAATAATATAGAAAGAATTGCGGCTTATATCGCTGATGGAGCTAAACGCTCCGGAAATATTGGCGTTGAGCTTGAGCACTTCATAATCCGTAAAGACGGGACCCACGTTTCCTACCACGGCGGTGTGAAGAACATTCTTGACGAGCTGTCCAAGTTCTACTCGAGGAAGGAATACAGCGGTGATGATCTTGTCGCGCTGTACAGTGACGATGCCTCGATAACTATAGAGCCGGCTGGTCAGATAGAGATAAGCATAAAACCGTGCTCCGATATAACGGAGATACTTAAAATATATGACGAGTTCAGAGAGCGCATTGAACCGATCCTCAAAAAACACGCTTTCGATATAGTGAATCTCGGATATTCGCCGCTGTCCGCCGCGGCTGATATGGAGCTTATCCCTAAAAAACGTTATGAGTTTATGGATAAGTATTTCAGGACAAGCGGCAGATACGGCATGAATATGATGAGAGCGACGGCGTCAACACAATGCTCTGTCGATTACAGCGACGAGGCAGACTGCCGCAGGAAAATGCAGCTCGCATATGCACTGACGCCAATATTAGCGCTTATAACAGATAATTCTCCGATATTTGAGGGCAGAAAATCGCCTTCACGAATGATGAGAACAGTTATCTGGAATGATGTAGACCGCGACAGATGCGGCATAGTGCCGGGAGTATTCAGTCCTGATTTCGGCTATATGAAATATGCGGAGTATATATATAATTCTCCGGCTATACTCATAATAGAAAACGGGATCCCAAAATATACGGGCAGCAAAAGGATATGCGATATATACGAGAACAAGGAGCTTACTAATGACGACATTGAGCATCTGCTCTCGATGTTTTTTCCTGATGTGCGCCTAAAGCAGTATATTGAGATACGGCCGGCGGACTGCATGAAACGAGAACACGCCATAGGCTATGCGGCGCTTATCAAATCTCTTTTTACGAAAATGGATATCCCCGATATTTCGCTTACGGAAAATGATGTTTACACAGCAAAGCTTGAGCTTATCAAAAACGGATCTCAGGGGATCGTATACGGCAGGCCCGTAAAAGAAATAATAAACGCCATATTTAAAAAAGCGTCTGAAATATCTGGTGATGATGCGGAATACATCAGATTATTATATGACAAAATAGAGGGAGAGGTAAAATGAATAAATACTATAATGAATATATCGAGCTTGTGAACAAGACTCCGGAGCTATGCCGCGAGGACGCTGCAAAGATGAGAGTTACGCTTGAAAACTCAACGGCTCACTATCACGGATATACAGTCCACACAATGTATATACCTAATATCTACACTCAGAGCGATCTTGAAAAGCTCAGATCAGCGGCTGAAACAACATACTCGATATTAAATAAGGTGATAAATGAGTATCTGAAAAATGAAGATTACAGAACGCTGTTTGGATTTGACAAAAAACTTGAGGAGCTTATCCTAAGACCGGCAGTATACAGCGAAAACCTCCCTATCGCGAGAATAGATCTTTTCTATGATCCTGAAACGGGAAATTTCAAGTTCTGCGAGTTCAACACTGACGGCTCATCGGGTATGAACGAGGACAGAGAGCTTATAAATGTATTTAAAACATCTGAAACATTTAAAATGTTTTCAGAAAAACACACTCTTAAAACATTTGAGCTTTTCGATTCATGGGTGCATGAATTTGAGTCGATATACAACAGTTCAGCTCTGCGAGCTGATAACCCTCATATAGCGATAGTAGATTTCATGTCAAGCGCGTCAAACGAGGAATTTGAAGAATTTAAGAGAGCATTCGAAAAAGCCGGCTACAGCTGCGAGATATGCGATATATACAAGCTTGACCGCACAGATGAAGGACTAATATCGCCTACAGGCAAAAAGATAGACGCTGTCTACCGCCGTGCGGTGACATGTGATATAATGCTCAATTACGATAAGATACGTCCGTTCATAGACGCGGCGCTGAATAATGAGGTCGTGCTTATAGGTGATTTCAGAACACAGATAGTTCACAACAAGCTCATATTCAAGATACTGCGCGACGATATGACAAAGTCGATACTGACTGATACGGAAAACAAATTTGTCGAGGAGCATATTCCTAAGACATATGATCTTACACATGATATCATCCACCAGCTCAACGTGCTTAACAGCAAAAACAGCTGGATCGTAAAGCCGGCTGACTCGTACGCCTCAAAGGGGGTTCTCGCCGGGATCGAGGCAAAATCTGACGAGGAATGGCTGACTTTCCTGTCACAGCATATGAACACGGATTATCTGCTGCAGGAATATGTCACCCCATATGAAACAAAAAATCTCGATATATTATGGAATAAAAATGATGATTATGTCGGCATCTCAAATATAACAGGGATGTTCGTATATAACGGTCATTTACAGGGACTGTATTCAAGAGCAGCCCGCACCGGTGTCATATCAACACAGTACAGTGAAATGACTCTGCCGACAATGATAGCCGAAAACTGATATATTCACAGAAAGGAAGCAAAAAATTTTGGAAAACGATTTTTCAAAAGGAAGCATATGCCGTCATATAATAGCTCAGGCGATACCTCTGACGATCGCCCAGCTCGTTCAAATACTATATAATGTAGTTGACAGAATGTATATCGGCAATCTTCCAAACTCATCGGGATTGGCTCTCACGGGAATAGGTCTTATATTTCCGATAGTAACATTTGTAAACGCGTTCACAACGATGTTAGGAATGGGCGGCGGCTCGCTCTGCTCAATAGCGCGCGGCGCCGGCAAAACGGAACGCGCAGAAAAGATAATGACAAACACATTTGTAATGCTTATCTCTGTTTCATTCCTGCTAATGATATTGTGCTACAGCTTTAAGCGCGTTACGCTCTACGCTCTTGGAGCGAGCGACGCTACATATGTATACGCAAACGAATATCTTACCACATATCTTATCGGCACGCCGTTCGTTATGCTTAGCGTGGGCATGAACTGGTTTATAAACTCTCAGGGCTTTGCAAGGATAGGAATGATAACAGTTCTCAGCGGAGCGGTTTTCAATCTCGTGCTTGATCCGATATTCATATTTGCGCTCGGCATGGGAATACGCGGCGCAGCTGTTGCAACTGTCATATCACAGTTTGTGTCTATGATGTGGGCGCTGAGCTTCCTTTTCGGAAAAAAATCAATACTAAAGCTTCGACGTAAATTCATAGCTCCCGATCCTAAGATAGTAAAAAATATAGTTTCGGTCGGTATTGCCGGATTTATAATGAACGGAACTAACTGTCTTGTTCAGACTGTATGCAATGTAGTACTTAGCAGATACGGTGATATATATGTAGGAATAATGACAATTATAAACTCTGTCCGTGAGCTTGTGCAGCTGCCTGTTTCCGGAATAGCGTCCGGCTCACAGCCTGTGCTTGGATTCAATTACGGTGCAAATGAGCCAGGCAGAGTAAAAACAGGCATAAAATTCTCAGTTCTGGCAGGACTTGCTATAAACCTGCTTTTCTGGGGTACTATAATGCTTTTCCCAAAGCTGTACATGCTGCCGTTCACACGCGATCCGGAAATGCTTGCCGACGGAATACCTGCGATGCGTCTTTACTTTGTGGCATTCTTTACTATGATGCTGCAATTTTCAGGTCAGCATACATTTACATCGCTCGGAATGGCGAAACCGGCTATATTCTTCTCTATATTCAGAAAGGCCATTCTTGTCACTCCACTCACATTCATTCTTCCGCATATACACAACCTTGGAGCGTCAGGCGTGTTTCTTGCTGAACCGATCTCTAATGTTGTGGGAGGTCTCGCCTCATTTACTACTATGATATTTATAGTATGGCGCAAGCTCACAGCGATGGAAAAAGAAAAGCAGGCTCTTTCACAGCCTGAAAAAAATATTTCTGTCTGATACGGAGGTATGAAATGATATTCAGCAATCCACCCGATATACTGAAATTCTATATTGACTCGTATGTAAAGTCCGGCGATATATGCGTTGACGCAACCGCCGGCAACGGTCACGACACAAAGATCCTGCTTGACGCTGTCGGCAGCGCCGGCACAGTATACGGGTTTGACATTCAGAACAAGGCTTTAGAAAATACACGCGCGCTAATAAACAACGCAAAAAACGCGCGTCTTATCCTTGACTCTCACGAAAACATCGAAAAATATATAACAGATAAAATACGCTGTGCCGTATTCAATCTCGGCTATCTTCCCGGCGGAGATCACTCCGTTTCCACACACGCCGCATCATCTGTCAGCGCGATAAAAAAATGTGTGGGGCTGCTTGACGAAACCGGATTTGTTGCCGTCACTATATACCACGGCGGAGATACGGGCTATGAGGAAAAAGACGCTGTTCTTGAATATCTCGCATCAATAGACTGCCGGAAATACGGCGTTACAGCCTTTTATTTTCACAACAGACCAAATGATCCGCCTATATTTACAGTCATAGAAAAAAGATAGATTTTCAACAGGCAGACACGGTGACAGTTCTCATCTGTTACAAAAAATAAGGAGCGTTTTTCCAAAAATGTATTGAAATATATCTTCGTTTGTAGTATAATATATGTATGTTAAGATTAATACATATATTACATAGGAGAGAAATATATGAACAGCTTTGATATTAGTACAAAAATATATTTCGGTGACAATGCTCTTGACAGACTCGTTGAAATACCTTATAAAAAAGTCCTTGTCATAACAGATCCATTCATCGAAAAGAGCGGTATGCTTGCTCTTGTAACGGATCGTTTGCAGCAGGCTTTTATCGACTTTGAAATATTCTCAGATGTAGTTCCTGATCCGCCGATCGAAAAGATCTCGATAGGCGTAAAAGCGTTGCTCGATTACGACCCTGACTGTGTCGTTGCAATAGGCGGCGGAAGCGCTATCGACTCAACAAAGGCAATAAGAGAATTTGCCACACGCGCAAACGGAAAGCAGATCGCTATGATCGCTATTCCTACAACGTCGGGAACAGGTTCTGAAGTAACTTCCTTTGCAGTTGTAACAGACGTTCAGAACAACATAAAATATCCGCTCGTATCAGATTCAATGCTTCCTACAGAAGCGATCCTTGACGCGGAGCTTGTAAAGAGTGTTCCGGCATCTGTAACAGCGGCTACAGGTATGGATGTTCTCACACACGCTATAGAGGCATACGTAAGCATCAACAACAACGAATTTTCAGCGGCTCTCGCTGAAAAGGCTATTGAGATATGCGGCACTTTCCTGCTTCGTTCATATCTTGACAATAACGACACTCATGCGCGCAAGAAAATGCATGTAGCATCATGTCTTGCAGGTCTTGCTTTTAACTCCGCATCTCTCGGACTTAACCACGGTATAGCACACGCCATAGGCGCAAGATTCCATATACCGCACGGCAAGGCTAACGCGATCGTGCTTCCTTATGTTATAGAATTTAACTCGGGAATAAACAAGCATTCAAAGAGCCATAAGGAATATCCGAAATGCGTTGAGAAATACTGCAATGTCGCAAAGCTTCTCGGAGTAAATAACTTCAATGAAATAACGACTATCCGCGCTTTGGTAGGCTGGATACAGTTTATGAGCAAGGAAATGAACATACCTCTTACAATGTCACAGTGCGGCATTGAAAAGAGAGAATACATGAACGCAGTTGAGTCAATGGCAGAAAAAGCCATAGCTGATGCGTGTACAGCTACAAATCCGCGTGTTCCATCAAAGGCTGAAGTATGTCTGCTTCTTGAGCATATGTACGAAAACTAAAATTTTAAAAACTAAAATTTTAAATAGAAACGGGTGGGCACGTGCTCACCCGTATTTTATATTTTAAGGAGGTAATAAAACATGTTTACTTTTCTGATGCCGACAAAGGTCATTGCCGGTGAAAACGCAGTTAGAAATAATTCAGCTGATCTTATTCTCGGAAAGCGCGCTATGATAGTGACAGGCAGATCGTCCGCTAAAAAGTCGGGCGCGCTTGACGATGTGATCGCCGTTCTTAAAGATAAAAATATCCCATACACTATATATGACGATGTTGAAAACAACCCTACTATAGAAAATTGCGCGGCAGGCGGCGCGGCGGCAAGAAAATTCAGCGCTGACTTCCTGATCGGCATAGGCGGCGGTTCACCGCTTGACGCCGCAAAGGCGATAGCCGTTTACGCTGCAAATGAGCCTATAGAGGGATCAAACTTTGAATTATTTGATATATATAATGTTGACAGATATCCGCGTAAGCCGCTGCCTATGGCGGCTGTTCCGACAACTGCCGGAACAGGCTCAGAGGTCACGCCATATTCAATACTGACACTGCACAAGCTCAAGACGAAGAAAAGCTTCGGAACACCTGACGTGTTTTATAAGACAGCGTTCATAGACGGCAGATATACGCTTGATCTGCCGCTACAGGTAGCAAGAAACACTGCTGTTGACGCGATGTGTCACCTTATAGAAGGATTCACAAATAAGAAATCATCACCCGCCTCAGACTTTATCGCGCTTGAGGGACTCAGGATAATAGCAAAAAATATCGATTCGCTGATAGACGGCAGAAGAACGGTCGAAAGCTGCACAGAGCTTCTCTGGGCGTCATCTCTCGGCGGTATGGTCATATCACAGACAGGAACTACAATAGTGCATTCAATGGGTTATCAGCTCACATATTACAAGGATATCCCCCACGGCCGCGCAAACGGCCTGCTGCTCCCGGAATACTTGAAGCGAGCAAATTCCGTTCTGCCTGAAAAGATAAACGCTGTTCTTAAAGCGCTTGAAATGGATTCGATCGACGAGCTGTGCAAGATACTTGCCGGTATCCTGCCATACACAGAATCGATCTCAGAGGCTGAGATCGCCGATTGGGCCGAAACATCGATACGCGCAAAAAATGTATCGACCTGCCCATTCAGCGTAACGCTTGAAGACGAGATAGACATATACAGATCAGCGCTTCTGTAACAGAAAGGGGCTGTAGCAAAATGCACAGACCACATAAAGCGAAAAGGACGAAGCAGATAAGCCATTTTTGTGGCTTTCTACTGTTAATAGTTGAGGTGGAAATTTTCATAAATGAAAATTTCAGCATAAAAATCGCTTTATGTTACGAACGAAACTCAC
>CALXSW010000089.1 GCA_944391255.1 uncultured Clostridia bacterium
GAAACCATTTTTCAAAATACTTTAAGCAAAAATCAAAGATTTCTCCGTCTGACTACAGACGCTGCAACAGAACAGAATAAAAAAATACGGGCTCTCGCCCCAATGTCGTTAGGTCAAGGAAATGACATTGAGGCTTTCGCCCGTATTTTTTATTCAACCTTATATCCGGCAGCATTTATAAGCGGTCTGATATTTTCAATATTATCCACCACCATAGCTTTAATGCTCCTGATATTTCCGGATTTTACTTCAAAATCCTCTGTTTCTGACACGTCGCTGATCTTTAGTTCTTCCAACGTTCCGTCAACAGCATAAAAAGCAATTATCATCGTTCCAGCTTTTATTGCATCATCATTTGTATTAAGCACAACCTTTCCTCTTATAGAGTTTTCGTCATATGTAACGCTCTCAATTTCAAATAATGTTTCCGGCTCCGGTTCGGTTACTTCCATGTCTGTAGCTCTGAAAAGCTTGACATCAAAGAGCGCCGCCTTTTCCTCGCCAGCTTCAAGAGTTATTCTGATTTTATCGGTCAGTACAGGATCAAACTCCACATTTCTCACCTGACCTATTCCCTCTCCCTCAGCAGCCTTTTTCCATTCTCCGCCGCTGTTATACTCTATTCTGAAAGAGCTGATCCTGCCAAACGCCTCACGCATGATTACTGTGTCAACCTCTTTTTCTCCGTCAAGCTCAAACTCAATCGTCTGTGCGCCCGGAGCGCCAGCCTCCCAGTATGTCATATAGTTATCATCAGTAAGATATGGTGCGTCCGCTCCAGCGGCTGTTGCTTCCGCCTTTATCTCATTTATCGTTTTACCATAATTAAGATCGTATCTTATAACCGAAAGAGTTTCCGCCCCGGCACAGTTAGGAGCAAATATGTACAGCTTATCGCTCGTCTTTAAAGCATATTTATCTATAAGCGGTTCCGCTCCTATCCTGCCTTTATCCTCAGCCGACAGCAATGTCCAGTCAGTCCACTGTGTTTCAGGCGATGCGGTATAGATATACGCATTATCAAATATATAATATGCTCTGTCCTTCGAATCAAAGAATATCTTACCACTGTTCCATACATCAGTCTGAACTATTTTATTTGAATGCCATACGCCGTCAGTATCACGCCAATAGTGCATTCTATATGTCGAACCGCCCTCCGTTAGATTTTCATAATGTCTTATAACAACATGTATCCTGCCCTGACTGTCTACTGCCTGTCCCTCTTGATTTACTATTCCAGACTTTCGCGGGATATTTGCCACTATTATACCCTCTGTTTTCTGAGTTATAGGATTTGTACCTGCCTCGGCTATCATTTTGCCGTCACTGTTATAGAATGTTCTGCCATAATCATCACTATATACATAATTAAGGTCATGACAAGTTTCAAGATCCGTTATCCCCGTTCTTGCACGTTCTCTCCACGACCATGTTATGTGCATACGACCGTTGTTATCATAATCTATACCATGTATATAGAAGGTGTTCGTGTATTCATTCACAGGCTCGCCCTGTATTCCGCAGGCTATTCTGCCCACATTGGTCCAGCCGTTCTTATCGTACTCGAACAGATAGTTATCTGAATTTCCGCTGTAGCCAAGACGCGTCTCAAACTGGAGCTTCCAGGTAGTCGGTATCATAAGGAATCTCGGGTATCCAAAGCCGTAGTTCTCGTCCCTTTCCTTTGGCAGCTCCAAACCATTGAGCGTGTTTTGCACTCCGGAAAAGCTATCCATGCTCCATACTGCATTTTCTGGATCATTTGCAATACCTGGTATTGATATTCTGTACTTCAGCTCACTGTTCCAGCCGTCCCAAGCCATATGTATAGTTCCGTCCTCTGCACATATGCCCATTACTATTACGTAATGTCCGTCCTCCGCAGCGGTTCTTGTATAATCAGTAAAAACCACCGTTTCCCAATCATCCGTATCTGATTTTCTTCTCGAAATTGCCGGATGCTGCTCTGTGGTATAATATACGGCATATTGCCATCCCTTATACGTTACAAGATTGTCATTGCCGAATGACGAATCAAATATTGCAGACTTCAGAGAATTATCCGTTATGAGCGACTCGCCTACGCGAACCGCTGCCGCCGTTACCATATCTACTTTAGCGGTTGGGAAAATGCTGTTTTCGTTTTTGATATATGACGGAAGTCCTGCATACTCTCCATGGAATACATAGCTCCCCTCCGACGCTTCTGCACCGCTGTCAGCATTCACACACGTCCATATTACATCTGCCTTATAAACGCTTTCATCATCAAGCGTGATCTCTACCGTTTTTTGCAGCTTTTCCGCTATCTGGTCAACTGTAGCTATATTATTTGATACATTATACTGTGCGTCAGCTATTTCCTCCACACCTGCTATTGTTCTATCCTCAGGTATCTCAACAATAACATTTTGCTCAAATTCAAATTCCGCCGCATTACTTATATATACCTGCAGTCCCTTAGCCTTCGCTGTAAACGTATATGTATCAGCTTTTGTCATATCATACTCAGGAACAGACTGTTCGCTCCATACAAGCTCAGCAGTTACTGATGTCCCATCCGCTATTTCTGCATCAAGCTGCGTGTCCGTTGTCTTTGTCTCAACTGTTATTCCATCGCTGTTTATCCTGTCTGCTTTCACTCTAAGAAGCTGCCGGTCAAAATCAATCGCTGCCGATATTCTGACAATATCAGACATATCTCCGCTGCCGATATTTCCTCCTGTTGTAAGAGCGCACACGCGTGTCTCATCAATATAAAGATCAAAATTCGCTCCGTTGTTTCGCACCTGGAAAACATTATCGGATATATGATCCAACCCGTCCAGAACAGCACCTGTTTCAGCGAACGAGATACTAAAATCCGTTGATGCCTTTCTTACTCTTACTCCGAATGAAATACATGCTGTTCCCTCGCTTATCGCATTATCGCTCTTATCGGCATACGATACAGCCGGATCGCCTGTGGACGGTCTTTCTACCGCCAGATACTTTTCGCCTGTTATTCTTCTGCCCTCTATATTTCCCACCTGTGAGCTTCCCTGAAAACTCGCCGGCAGACTCCACTCCGTCTGCTCCTCGAACCCTTCAGTATAATCATTTTCTTCACTGCCAAACCATGATGACAACACATTCTCTCCCGCTGCGCATACATTAAACGGCATTAAACCTGCAGCAAACACCAACGCAAGAAAAACACTAATAAGTTTCTTCATTATTTACAGCTCCTCTCTCATACTTAACTGATAATTTATTATGATTCTATCACTTTTTTGACCTATTTTCTTGCGTTTTTTCAAATAATTTATTGCATTTTTAACAAAAAAGAAGGGGCTGTAGC
>CALXSW010000090.1 GCA_944391255.1 uncultured Clostridia bacterium
GCGTGGGCAAGGGAAATTATAAAGCTCGACGAGATAAAAAGTATTATCATAAACGATATTGAATATCCCGTAAATGACACGTCAAAACCTAAGCCTGTTACTATTGATGATCATTTGAAGCCGTTTATAATAGACGCTTATGTACAAGACCATCTATGGATACCTCTGAGAGCCCTTTGTGATGGCTTGGGAGCAGAGATTAAATGGGATAACGATACAAAAACGGCAAGCTTTAATTATCGTGGGTCAAACTATTCTTTTACGGTCGGGAAACCGGGACTTGTAATGAATGGCGAGGAATGTGATTTTGGAAAAGAGGCTCCGTTTATTGACGAGTTTGGTAGAATGATTGTTCCGCCAAACTTTGATGGATATAATAATTACACATATATAGCCGTTGATATGCATGGATATAATGCGTTTATTGAGGATGAGAACGGAGTTGGTTTAATAAATCCGGACGCAAAATGGCATATAGTTCCGTAACAAATTTAAGAGGAGGCTGTTGCAAAACTCAATGAGTTTGCAACAGCCTCGCGGGGCTTTAGAAAAATAGTGCAGAACGGACGAAACGAAGAGGAAAAGAGGCGAAGCCTCCCCCCTTGCCCGAAGGCGTACGGGGGTACGTCGAGTGGTGAGTTTCGTTCGTAACATAAAGCGATTTTAATGCTTAATTTTCATTTATGAAAATTTTCACCTTAACTATAACTGTAGTAATCCTCAAAAATGGCTTATTTGCCTTGCTTTTTTCGCTTTATGTGGTCTGTGTATTTTTCTACAGCCCCTTTTATGGTATGAAACATCATTATGCCTATTATAAGTGTAAACAGTTTTGCGGCGCTGGAATAAACCGCGCCGCAAAATTATTTTTACTATTTGGACTAAATTTTCGTCTTTAGACTTTGTAAATTGTTTAATGAGCTTTTGCTGGTTCATGCAGCTCAAATTTTTTTCAGATTATAAAACATCTTGATATAGTTTGCTGTAGTCGCGCGGGGCGGAGCGGCTGAAGATTTGCGTGTTCCTGTAAGACGGTAAGCAGCTTCGCGCGCTGTTCGCGTCGCGTATTCTGAGCTGTATGATATTCCGCAGCCGAGCTTTGCAAACTGACCGATAAAAGCGAAATTAGAGTTTTTATCTGATATTATCAGCGGTTTCTCATTTCCAAAATATGGAAGCGATGACGCTGTGGCATATGGCATAACGCATGGGATAACGTTTATTATATCCTCGTTTATTTCTTCCCATCTGTCTTCAAGTCCCATATGCTTTACCAATTCGAATAATATCTCCGCGCCGCTCGATATTATCATTGGCTTGTCGATATAGTCTCCCATTTTTGAAACGTTTACGCCATATCCGCATATAACTGATATATCGTCGCTCTGTGACGAGAAATATGGCTGAGGAACGCATGAGATCGTAAGTCCCCATGATGAATCAGCGAATGTGATAAGCGTTCCGGACGAAAGGAACTCGTTTGTGTGCTGCTTTATAAGCTCGATAAGCTCTGATGATCTGGCTGTTATGGTGAATGAAACGATATCAGTGTCGCCTGCTGAGCAGAAACGGTCAGCTACGCCAAGTCCTTCTTTTTTCGATATCATATTTTTCCATAGTCCGTATGATACCGGTTCCTCATCAGAAGCGATAGGAGCGCAGTCGTAATCTCCCAGTGACGCGCATTCGCTTATAGATCCGTTTGTTATAAAGCACAGATCACGGTCATTGAGATAGAATGTTTTAGCGGTACCGTTGTCATCAAGATGTATAGCTGATATCTTGCTGCCGTCCTCTGTGAAATCAACGTCAAGTATAGAGCAGTTCGTGGCAAAATTTACGTTTTTCGCTTCGAGATATTTGACGAGAGCGTCTATTATAGTTTCCTGCAAATTGTATTGTGAGCGAACTATATTTTCCATTGTGAACAGCTCAGGAAGCTCGCCTGAAAGGCATGAGAGAACATGCTTAAGCTCCAGTGCTGATGATGTTGATTTAAGCATATATGTCGTAGAAATAAGCTTCCACAGGTTTGAGTCAAAGAACTCCGGTGTTGATGAGAAAAAATACTCGATATCAACATCTGAAATCTCGTCATCACGCTGTTTCATAAGCGATTTTATAGTTTTTAATGATTGTCTTGAAACAGTAAATGAATCAAGACTTTCGCCGCTCTTGTCGACAAGTCTTGAGCTGCACTTTATCGGATTTGAATCCATATAGTTCAATATCTCCTGCTTTACGCTCATATTCGGCAGATTAACAGATGGTATTTTCTCGAGCATATCCATCATATTAGGGTGATTTCTCAATGACAAAAGCTTAGGAACAGGGCATACATAACCTGTTTCCCCGTCGCCTGCTACATTGAACGCGCCGCCTATTGTCGAGGAGCTTTCAAAAATATGAATGCTGCTTCCCGGAATACGGCAGTCATGAACAAGATAAAACGCTCCGGCGAGCGATGAGATACCGCCGCCTGCAAAATAAACGTTTCGCTGCGGCGAAAGGTGCTGAGGCTCTTTACCGGTAAGCTGTTTTTGCTTTTTCTTATTAGCTGTTACAACGCCGGCTACCGTTGCAACGCCTATTACCGCTCCGAGAGCGGCAATACCTGCAATAGTTTTTTTATTCATAAGTATTATTCCTTTCGGTTTCAGATATTTTTAAATCCTTCCATGATTTTGCTGCGAGGATTGAATTTGTGAATAACTCGTAAAAGCTGTCGCCGGACAAATAAATTTGAACTCCAGAGTTTATAATACAATATATAAAGCTTGTTGGAGTTCGGTATATATTTTTCATCGCGGTAAAAGCCTTGGGCAACGGCTATTATCTGTTCTTCCTTAACTCCGTGCTCGAGGATCCATTGATTGTCTCCGCACATTATATAGCCGTTTTCGTCCTTGCCAAGACAACGGTGCATTACTTGCTGTCCGTTTTCTCTTTTATATACGGGCAGGTCATATTTTTTGAGACCTTCCCCGTTATAACGTATAAGATAAACGGTGTCACGGCGGTTTCTAAGCATAGGATACATACTGGTACCTACCGGAGTTGCGATAAAGTATCCGTATTCTTTTATATACTTTTCTATCAGTGTTTCGTCCATAGCATCCTCCGATCTGATATAATATAGTATATTGTATCACAATTTTGATAAAAAAACAATAGGAAAGACTGTAAATTTTGGGGAATATATGTGCTATAGCTCTGATTGACATACGACTGACGGAGTGGTATAATTAGCGTAGTATAACTATAGAAAGGTGATGATAATATGATAGAGAATTTTGATATAACCGGTATGTCGTGCGCCGCATGCAGCGCGCACGTTGAAAAATGCGTTGGCGAGACGGCGGGCGTTAAAAATGTATCGGTAAATCTGCTACAGAATTCGATGCGCGTAGAGTATGACGAGGGCGTTGTGTCAGCGGACGGTATAATAAAGGCTGTCGAGAGCGGCGGATACGGCGCGTCGGTAAAGGGCGCTGAAAAAACTGCTGCCGCTGATAAAAGAGAGACGAAAAGTAATACAAAGCAGAGAATAATTCTTTCAGTTATCTTTCTTGTTCTGCTTATGTATATATCTATGGGGCATATGTGGGGAGCGCCGGGCTTGTCGGTGTTTGATAGACCTGAAAATTATGTCGCGTTTGCGTTTACGCAGTTTTTGCTCACTTTGCCTGTAATAGGAGTGAATTTTAAATATTTTTCAAATGGGTTCAGACAGCTTATAAGAAGAAGTCCGAATATGGATTCGCTTATAGCAATAGGCTCGGCGGCGGCTGAAATATATGGGATTGTAACGATATATGCGCTTTCGCGCGCAGTGGGCATGGGCGATCTCGTATCGGCTCATGGCTATGTGATGAACCTGTATTTTGAGTCAGCGTCTATGATTTTGACGCTTATAACAATAGGCAAGTATCTTGAGGAGAGAGCGAAGGGCAGAACGTCAGAGGCGATAGAACGGCTTGTAAAGCTTATGCCTGATACGGCTGTAGTTTTGAAGGACGGCAAAGAAGTCATGGCGCCTATAGATTCTATAGTTCCGGGAGATGTCGTTATAGTAAAAGCCGGAGCTCAGATACCGCTTGACGGCGTTGTCATATCAGGAAACGCCTCCGTAGATGAAAGCGCCGTAACAGGCGAGAGCATACCTGTGGAGAAGTCGGCAGGCGATGAGGTTACAGGCGCTACTATATCGAGGAGCGGATATATAACGGTAAAGGTGACGAGAACAGGAAGCGACACAACTCTTTCAAAAATAATAGAGCTTGTATCTGACGCGGCGTCATCAAAGGCGCCTATAGCAAGGCTGGCTGATAAGATAGCCGGAATTTTTGTGCCGATAGTTATATGTATAGCGCTCGTTGTGTTTATAGTGTGGATGGCGACGACGCGTGATTTTAAGACGGCTTTTAATATGGCTGTATCGGTGCTTGTTATTTCGTGCCCGTGCGCGTTAGGTCTTGCCACGCCTACAGCTATAATGGTAGGAACGGGAAGAGGCGCTGATATGGGAGTTTTGTTTAAAAATGCCGAGGCGCTTGAGATGCTGCATAAGGTAGACACGATAGTGTTCGATAAGACGGGAACGATAACGGAGGGCAAGCCGTATGTGACAGATATTATCCCGAATGGAGTAAACGAGCTTGATCTTCTTATGACAGCCGGAGCGATAGAAAAGCTGTCAGAGCATCCCCTTTCAAAGGCGATCTCGGAAAAATGCGCGAAGTTCCGTCTGCCTGAGGCGGTTGATTTCAAACAGCTTGAAGGCAGAGGTTTATCAGCAGCGATAGGCGGAAAAACAGTCCTCGCCGGAAACATGAGGCTTATGAAAGAAAACGGGATAGATGTTCCTGATAACGAGGATCTGGCAAATCAAGGAAAAACACAGCTGTATTTTGCGAGGGATAATAAATATATAGGAACTATAGCTGTGGCTGATAAGCTTAAAGAAAATAGTGTTAATGCGATAAAAGTGTTGAAAAGCATGAAAATTCGTGCTATAATGATAACCGGTGATAATAAGGCGGCCGCGTCAGCTATAGCTTCAAGCGTGGGAATAGATGAGGTCATAGCCGGTGTCATGCCCGCTGATAAGGATATGCATATAAGAGAGCTTCAGAAAAACGGAAGCAAGGTCGCTATGGTAGGCGACGGTATAAATGACGCGCCGGCTCTTATGAGGGCTGATGTTGGTATCGCTATAGGCGCGGGAACAGATATCGCTATAGAGTCGGCTGACGTTGTGCTTATGCACAGTGATATAAATGATGTTGCCGGAGCTGTTTCTCTGAGCCGCGCGGTAATAAAGAATATAAAGGAAAATCTGTTCTGGGCATTTTTCTATAATGTCCTCGGCATACCTATAGCAGCCGGAGTGCTTATGCCGTTTTTCGGTATCAGCCTGAATCCGATGATAGGCGCTTTTGCAATGAGCTGCTCATCGGTATTTGTGGTTTCAAACGCGCTCAGATTAAAAATGTTTAAATATGATAAAAATATAGAAAATAAGGAGGAGAAAAAAACAATGAAAGAAACTTTTAGGATCAACGGAATGATGTGCAGCCACTGCACAGGACGAGTAAGTGACGCTCTTAACGCTCTTGATGGAGTAAGCGCCGAGGTATCGCTCGACAACGGAGGAATGGCTGTCGTAACGATGGACGAGGGAGTGTCAAGAGATCTTATAATAAATACGATCATAGCGGCAGGTTATGAGGTAGTTGAGTAAAAAGTGTTTTCACAAAAATAACTTTATATAAATGATTGTAAATTTGTTTTGTAATGGAACACATTTAGCTTTAATGGGGCGGACATAGTTTGTCCGTCTCTCTGCATTTATTAAATCAATAAAAGTGTAATGATCAGGATAGGTGAGTGTGGAATGGGTAAGATAAAGAGAATGACCGCAGGCGCTCTGGCGTGCGCTGTATCATTTTGTACATTTATGACGTCTGTAAACGCTGAGGTGCTGGGAAGTGTTTCATCGCAGTGGGCTACAGATATGGGCGGAGGAGCGGTATATCATCATATTGAATATACGTCGGACTCCGTCGGCAAACAAACCGAAAATTTTGTTGAATATACGCCTAATACGGACTCTGTTCCGATAGTAGTAAATGGAGCGAGTGTTTACGGAAAGAGGAATATGACTTCTGTTGTCGAATATATGGAGAGCAATAATCTGCGGCCTTTGATAGGAATAAACGCCGATTTCTTCTCTGTAAAAACGGGTATTCCTATGGGATATACGATAATTGACGGGGAGATATATTCAAAGGATGCCGGACTTACTGACGGTATCGGATTCAGAAGCGACGGAACGGCGTTCATAGATAAGATCGGCATAACCTCGACGCTTTCATATGGCGGAAAGACGATAGAGGTGCAGTATATAAACAAGTGGTCGCAGGACGATTTCGGCTGGGTGTACATGCTCACTGACGATTTCGGCGATACCACAAAGACAAATTATAACGCGCTCTATGCAGTATGCACGCCTATAAGCGGTTCTCTCGCGCTTAACACGGAAATGCAGCTGAGAGTTGACGAGGTGTATATATATGACGGGGAGATCGCTATACCGGACGGAAAATATGTATTCGTGATGGATCCGGAGGGTTACAGCGACTGTGTCGATCTCATAGCAAACCTTGCCCCCGGCAATGTTGTAACATTTAGAAATTCTGTATACGGTGCTGAGCGATACGACTGGACACAGGCTGCGTACGGTTTATCGTGTTCGGCAGGACGTCTTATAAATAACGGGATCATAGGCAGCGGTTTTGAGGCCGGAGCGGCACCGAGGACAGCTGTCGGAGTGAAAGCTGATGGAACAGTTGTTTTTTATACGATAGACGGCAGACAGGAAAATTACAGCTATGGAGTGCAGAACACAACGCTTGCAAAGAGAATGCAGGAGCTTGGCTGTATTGACGCGTTAAATCTTGACGGAGGCGGTTCGACAACTATAGGCGGATGGTTCCCTGGAACGGATTCGTTTATGATAACGAACAGGCCGTCAGACGGAGCGGAACGCAGCGTGGCTAATTTCCTGTTCCTGCGCGATATGCGTGAGGCAACGGGAATACCGTGGTATATAGAATGGCGTGATTATTCAAACAGAAATTATATGGCAGGCTCAAGCGTTCAGCTCGAGGCTACAAAGGTGTATGATTCAGCCAACTATCCTATGTACGGACTTGAAAATATGAATTATTCTGTTGATAATACGGGAAATGCTCAGACTACAGTAGATGAAAATGGTCTTATAACGTTTAAGGGTGACGGCGTGTCATATGTTACGGCGTATAACGACTATTACACTCATACTTGGGATTTCGCGACATATGAAACGCCTGATGACATAAAGATATACGATGAGGCTACGGGAGAAGAGGTATATTCATTTACGATACATGACGGAGAGATGTATAATGTGGATCTTGAGGCTGCCGCGTTCGTGAATGGCATACAGCTTGAGGGATATCCGAGCTTGTTCAAGTGGGAAGTCGTGGGTGATGTAGGAACGGTGAATGAAGATGGACAGCTGGCTCTTAAGGATAATGAAACAGCGTTCGGCGCGCTTCGTGTGACTGTTGGAAATTGCGTAAAGGAGTTTCCGATAAATGTTCTTGAGCCTTCACGCTTTGCGGATATGACAGGCCACTGGGCTTATGATATAGTCGAGAGTATGGCTGACACAGGCATAATAACAGGTTATGAAAGCGATGGTCAGCTCATATTCAGTCCTGACACGAATATAACGCGTGAGCAGTTTGCCGCGGTCATGTGCAAGAGCCTTGATATAGATGTGTCTGAATATGAGGATACGGAGCTTGATTTTACAGACGCTCAGGATATACAGCCGTGGGCGGTCGATTATGTGAAAGCTATGGTAAGTCTTGGTTATATTTCGGGAAACTCTGATGACAATGGAGCAACGTATTATTTCGCGCCTTCTTCTAATATAACAAGGGCTCAGGCATTTACTATAATGAGCAGAGTTATGATAGGTGAGAACGCGTTTACAGAACCGGCGTACAGTGACTCATGGGAGATCCCTGTATGGGCATATAGCGCGGTAGGCAGACTTTCAGCATTGGGAATAATAAAAGGCTATAACGATAATTCTATTTTGCCGAATAACCCGCTTACGAGAGCCGAGGCCCTTTCTCTGGTTAGCAAGATGATGGATTTGGATGAATAAACGGCTCTGTTATGCGAAAAAACAAATTTTTTCAAAAAAAATAAAAAAAATTCAAAAAAAGTATTGACAAGTAGGGTAAAATCTGCTATAATAGGTTCTGTTGTTGAGGGAAATACAAAATAACTTAACAACAGAGCCAGATATGCGAGGGTGGCGGAATAGGCAGACGCGCACGTTTGAGGGGCGTGTGGTTCACCCGTGCCGGTTCAAGTCCGGTCCCTCGCACCACGAAAAACACCGTATTTCATTAAGAAGTACGGTGTTTTTTGTGTTATCCTGTACAATGCACTATGCAAAATATACCAGTAACTAACAAATAAGAAAAAAATAATGCCGCTTCGAGCGGCATTACGGCGTGTAGACAAACTTGTCTACACGCTAAAGCACCAGTTCGCCGGTGATTATGATCTTACTTTACTAAGCGGCATCTGAATATGTTACTTCAGCAATCCCGGAAACAAGTTCTTTTACTTGATTGATAATTTCTTGAAGACGTACAGATACATGATAATCGTACGATTTTTCGCCGCATTGTGTACATACCTGTGTCGGAACATCGCGAACAACAATTATACTGTTTCCTAAATCGGCAATGTAATTTGTTAATTTATTTTCAAGCGTTCCTTTGCAATATAAACATGTCATAACTATACCTTCTTTCTTGTTTTAAAATCACTTTCCCACTCATTTTCACTGGGGAAATATTCGGTTATGATCCACAATACATTTTCGCCTACTACATATACAATATGGAAAATAGCAATCAAAACAAACCACTATATTTTTCACTTGACAAATAGATGCTTACTAAGTTCCCGATATATCAACATATAAAAATAGGAAATTGAAAAACCGACCTCTCCGTTTAAAAACTTTTATGTGATCATTCATGCCACTATTACAATTTTAAACTTGATAATATTATAATGTATAATATATAGACTGTCAATAAAAATGATAAATATATAT
>CALXSW010000091.1 GCA_944391255.1 uncultured Clostridia bacterium
GGTTATTTCATTCTCTGGGCGAAATGTTCCGTCACCATAGCCTTCAAGCGTTCCATTTGATACAAGATATGTAATGTATTCATACGCCCAATGCGTAGGAGGCACGTCTGAAAAACCTTGATCTATGTAGTCTGAATATATTTTTCCGGTAACCGCGTTTCCGCTGTCTGAATCTGCTGATGCTGATGAAACTTTATCTTTCCCAAGAGCCGATGTTACAAGTCTTGCGACCTCTGCGCGTGTTATGGTCTTGTCGGGTCTAAAAGAACCGTCCTCATATCCGCCCATTATTCCGAAATCTCTAAGTCTTGACGCTGCCTCATAGCACTCGTTGCTTTTGTCAAGGTCTGTGTATTCTGCGGCGTATCCCAGACAAGGGAAAGCGAACAGCGCAGACGTTAAAATTACGCTTATGATCCTTTTCTTCATTGTGTTCATCTCCTTCGCTGTGTTATTTAATCATCATTTGTTTCTGTTCTAAGCACGCTGTAAGTTCCGTCATCATTTATTTTAATGTACGCGGTCACATTCTCTTTATCTTTTATATTTACATTTTCACCTGTTTTAACCTCTACGAGTTTTGAATTATCCTGCGTAATATGCTCACCGTTAAAATTGATGCTGTCGGTTATTACAACGTTCATTTCTTTAGTTGGTTCCGCTATTTTCGGAGCTTCGCCGTAAGCCTCGTCAGGCTCTGTTTTTATGTATGGAGCTGCTGTAGGAGCGGCGGCTGTTTCCGTAGCGGACGGCTCCTCGTATTCAGCAGGATCGCTGCTCAGCGTAGTATATGAGTATGTGTTTTCTGTCGGTATCTGCTGTTCGGGTTCGTCATCGGATGAAATATACGCCGCATCGCTGTTCAGCTCGACAGGCTGATAGCTGTCTGAAACGTTCGGAATAGGCTCGGGTGTTACGTTGCCTGAAGCGTTTGGGATAGGCTGAGGGGAAGCTTCGGGATCTTCGGTGATATCCGGAGTTTCGGCTGATATAGGAATATCAGCGACCTCGCTTATAAATTCACTCGCTTCAGGCGGGAGTATTTCTGCCGCATATTCCACTCCAAGCGCGGTAACGGAGCAAACCGAAACCGCAAGGACAAGCATAGCGCTAATAGTTCTAAACAACACGCCGTGATGTTTAAATTCAACTATCTTCATAAGCCGTTTTTTTATTCCCTTTTCGGTTGATGCCATGCTTGTTGAACAGAAAAAGCCTTTGTTTGCGGTTTCCATAACAGAAAGTATAAGTCTGCCGTATTTTTTTGTGTCGTCAAGCTGGAGTATATCAAGAACGCTTTCATCGCAGCAAAGCTCACAGGCTGTTATGATGTTTCGTTTAAGGATATGAGCTGTAGGATTGAACCACTGAACGCAAGAACCGAACGATGCTGAAAGCTTTATAAGAAGATCCATATGTTTGTGATGCGTCAGCTCATGAGTCATTATCATTGTAAGCTCCTCATCTGTAAAATCTCTTTTTGGAATGATTACCATAGGGTGTATTATTCCGAAAAGCAGAGGAGAATGTATATACTCGCTTTCGCGCAGCTCAATTTTACGCTTTATCCCCATAGCTGCTTTAGTAGCGCTGAACGCGTTTATGTAAGTTTTGTTATGCGTTATATCACTCAGCATTTTCAGAGTACGGATTGTCCTTATATATCTGACAGCTGTGAATATTAGCATTAAAAGCGCGATTATGCTCCATATTAGAAATATTATTCCGGCAACAGTTATTCCTGTGTCTGTCTGCGATGAAGTGGAGAGAGGCGAATAGACTATGTTCTCAGGCACTGTAACGCGCATCATCTTAGGCAGCGACATGATCGATTGTATCGGCAGTATGAGCATCAGCACCGCAGTAACGAGCATGGAATAATACCAGCGCGCGTGTTTTTTCTGCATACTGTGATAGAGCAGCTGTGCTAAGATCAAAGTTATTGAGGCGGAAACGCCCATCAATATCATATCATAAATATATTTACCCATTTATACCACCTCACAAGCTATATATTCTCAAACCACTTTTTTATATCTTCAAGCTCGTCTTTACTTATCTTATCTCCCAGACATAAAGCGGACATAAGGCTGTTGAGCGAACCGTTATGGATCTCATTTATAAATTCCTCGGTCTGCTCCTGTTTATACTCATTTTCTGTAACCGCGGCTTTATAATAGCTTGTTTTCCCTTTTTTGCGTGAAGTCAGTATTCCCTTTTCTGTAAGTCGTTTTAAAAACGTGAGAATAGTCGTAGGCTTCCATGTTTCTCCCAGTTCTGCTATAAGCTCCTGAGATGTCATCTCCCTGTCATTTTTCCATATCAGCTTCATCAGCTTCATTTCGGATCCTGAAATTTTCATTTTTATGACCATTAATTCCTTTCATAAAACCAAGTTTGAATTAAAACCGTTCAGATCGTGCGGTTGAGCAAGCGAGACTATACTTGTGTATGCGAGCTTGCGAATACCGTGCAAGATGCGCCGCCTATCTTTTTTCAAACTTATCTATTCGTTCATATTTTGCAAAACATTTATAACGTATCCTCTGCGGACGTATGAGCCTCGCAGAGGATATTCTACATCGTGTAGTTTAATTATATTTTTCACTATGTAGAATGATTTTTCAAGAGTTTTTTTATCGATTTTATTTATATTTTAGTTTTTTTTATTCGTTTAGTTTGCCGTAGCCGGGAAACTTTAGGGAATGCATAAATCCGTTCACAGAACGTGTCATGATATCGCCTGCCACAGCTGTTCCGTTTACGATTATCACATTCGCGTAAACTGTTTCTCCAACGTCAACAGGATAATTTGTTATTTCAAATGTGTAGCGTACGCCGCTCATTCCCTTGTATGGCTCAAGATCGAGCGAAGCCTCATGCTGCATGATATCATAGCTTTTGTATACCTCGTCAAATTCGGCGGGGATATTTATATTTTCCTTTTCGCATGGGTTTGCTTTGCAGGTCCAGCCGTAATTTTTTAGCAGCTCTTTGCATTTTGACGTGTCGCTGTCCTGAGAAAAAACAGTGAAAGTGACAGCTGTTATAAGCATAATTATCATAATGAAGAAAAAAGACCTTGTTTTTGACATGACTCTCACCTCAGAAATAAAAATATGAAAAAAATCCCATATAAGATTTTATTTGGTTCAGAATTAATATATTACAACGATTATTTTTTTGAAGGTGAGAAAAAATAATAACACGAAAGGAGAAGAATTATGTTCAGTAAAATTTCACTTGCGTTAGTTATTGTCGGCGCGCTTAACTGGCTTTTAATAGGTTTGTTCGGATATGATCTTGTTGGAGCGATATTCGGCGGCCAGATGGCGATCGTTTCACGAATCGTGTTCACGTTGGTGGGACTTGCCGGCATATGGTGTATAACGCTGCTGTTCAATAGAACGGTTACGGCGGAGAGCTAAAAAAAGCAGCCGGACGATCATAGCTGAGATCATCCGGCTGCTTTTTCTTTTTTAAAGCATAGGTGCTATAAAGCGCAGAACTCTTCCGGCAAAACGATAATACCATGGGTACATATTATATTCAACCTCTGTTATTCTTCTGCATTTTGCCAGTGTGGTGATAAAATCGTCCTCAATATCCTTTATAGCGCTGTTTCTTACGACGTATGCCGCGCACTCGTAATGAAGATAAAGACTTCTGTAATCATAGTTTATTGTTCCGACTATCGCTCTTATATCATCGCTTACAGTCGCTTTCGCGTGAACGAATCCCGGCTCATATTCGTATATCTCAACACCTATCTTCATAAGATCGGTATAATATGAACGCGCGAGACAGTACGGAGTTTTCTTGTCGGGTATACCTGGAAGTATCAGCTTTACCTGAACACCGCGCGTGACAGCATAGCGCATTGCGTCATATATCGCCTCATCTATAACGAAATACGGCGTCATGATATGGACGTATTTTTTTGATGTGTTTAATATGTCCACATATGCGTTTCTTCCTACAAACATTTCATCAAGCGGTGAATCGGCAAACGGAATTACATATCCTTCTGCTGAATGTACCGCGTACCGCTTTGAGCATGATAGATAATATTTGAAATCTATATTTAGCGCGTCCTCTACTGTACACCACATCGTCAGGAACATCTGCGTGTAGCTTGCCACCGCTTCACCCTCTATCATAAATCCGACATCTTTCCAATGACCGAAACGGACGATCGTATTTATATATTCATCGGCTAAGTTGATGCCGCCTGAAAACGCGCAACGTCCGTCTATAACAATAACCTTACGGTGATCACGGTTGTTTTGGTACGTGGAGAGAAGCGGCTGTACCGGCGCAAATATCTGACATTTTATTCCCATTTTTTTTTGTTTAAGGTTGTAGTCGTTCGGCATTATCCCCATGCATCCCATTCCGTCGTACATAAACCTGACCTCAACGCCCTGTTTTACCTTGCGTTTGAGTATCGAAAGCATTCTTTTCCACATTCCGCTGTTGGCGTTTACTATGAAAAATTCTATAAAAATAAATTCTGTCGCCTTTTCAAGCTCTTCGCACATAGTTTCAAACATATCTTCACCTATACTGAAATATCTGAATTTAGTATTCTTGTAAGCTGAGTAGCCTGCTGCGTTTGACAGGTATTTTACAAGAGATGTTTCATAGTGCAGATCATCCATTTCCTTTATAGTATCACCGTCATACGGCTTAAAAGCCATAATAGACTTACCCGCGTGAGTGTGAGCCGATTTTATACCACGCTGTACAAGATCAGTGTGCATATAAATATAAAAAAACCAGCCAAACACTGGAACTACAGCGATAAGCATTATCCATGTTATTTTAAAAGCCGTTTCCTCATGGCGGTTTACTTCTATAAGTATAAGAATTATGCTTAT
>CALXSW010000092.1 GCA_944391255.1 uncultured Clostridia bacterium
TAGAACTCTATTTCATATACCTTTCTGCCATCATCATAGTCTATCTTTGAGCGGTATCTTTCAGCGTCTGACACACCCGCGTGTTCAAGAGCTATTCTCTTTGCGTCGTCCTCAGATATGTCAGTATTCGACTGCGCGTTATCCTGAGGCTGCGCAGTCGTCTGAAGTCTGATCCTGTCCTCTTTTTCGTATTCTATTATTTCACCCGACTCAGCATCTATATGATAGCTGTAATCAGCCGAATCAGTAGTAAAATCCACTTCATATATCTGTCTGCCGTCATCGAGATCAAGACTTGTCTTCTTCCTTGTAACGTCATTCTCAGAAACTCCAGCATCTTCCATTGCGATCGTTTCCGCTGATGAATTGCCGATAGTTTCGCCGCGGCCGAATGAACATCCGGAAATCAAGAGCGATGCAGCAAACATAACAACAAGTAATCTTTTCATTTTCGATTTCCCCTCTCTCTTTATATTCAATTTTTATAATATGCCCATTTCACGCATATGTCCGAACATTATCTCAGTGCGCGCTTCAAGCGGTTTAGGCAGCGCGTCCTTTGGAAAATATTTCAGCATATAGCTTTCATCATCTGATATTTTTGGAACTCCTGTTATTCCGGTCATTCTGTATAATATTATCAATGTATCGACCTTATCACCGTTAGGATAAGTGTAAAAATATTCGCGTCCCGAAAATATCGTCATAAGCTCCGCTCCCGAAGCTTCAAGACCAGTTTCCTCAAACAGCTCTCTTTTAACTGCTTCCTCAAGCGTCTCGCCTATTTCCATACTGCCTCCCGGAAGGCTCCAGTCGTTTGTATCTGAACGAAGCTGCATCAGTATTTCGCCCTTCTCGTTTTCCACATACGCTGTAGCGCCCACCATTATGATCCTGTCATGACCTATCTTCTTTCTGAGATCTGATATATATCCCATATTCAACCACCTCTAATATTTTTGATCTCCATACTAATTGTATCACTATAGATCAATATTGTCAATATTGATAATCTTCTATATATCCGCATTCTTCCATGCTCTCTATCACCTTTTTCTGACGCTGCCTCGCCAGCTCCGGATTTACATCAAGAGAATAAACAGACGGCGCATTCGGTATGCCGGCGAGAAGAGTGCATTCATCAAAAGACATCTCGTATGGCTCTTTACCGAAATATCCCACAGACGCGTCATATATGCAGTAGTAACCGCTGCCATAATATATCGCATTCACATAAAATTCCAGAATATCTTTTTTGTCATATTCTTTTTCCATTTTCAGCGCCATAAAAATTTCAGCTATTTTACGGGTTGGCGTGTTGTCAGCCGGAAAATAGAGGTTCTTTGCAAGCTGCTGCGAAATCGTGCTGCCGCCCTCTAAAAGCTCCTTGGCTCTTATATCGTTATATATAGCGCGCATTGATCCGATAATATCAAATCCGTTATGCTTATAGAACCGCCTGTCTTCAACCGCAACTACAGCGTCAAAATAGATAGACGGTATATCCTCATATGACGTGTAATTGTTCTTTGACTTAAGATCGCTTATAACCGACTCCAGCGGCGATTTTTCAATAGCATCACTGTATTTATCATATCCCGCCTTTATGAGGACCGCCGCCGCGATCAGCAAAATAAAAAACAGCAGTCCTAAAAATCTTTTTATCGTTTTCATCATCATGCTCCCATTATGATCTGCTTAGCGCAATATCCACAACACTTCTATAACTGAATTATATCATACTGTCATGCTTATTGCAATATATATTTCTTTTAGATAACGTGAAAATATATTCAAGAAAATAAAGCATATTTTTAAGGATTTTTATATTGAATTGTATTATAATTAATATATTATAAATCAATGGACGGAGGTTTTATATAATGAATAAAATATATACAGAGCCTTCATAATCAAGTACCTTGTATTCGTCCTGTATATACGGCTCATTAGGCGGAGTTATAGGTATATCCACCTCCGGCAGCTCTGCCGCAAATTTTATATCAGGCTTTTCATACCGGCTGTCATCTCCATCTTCACTTAAATAGTATCCTATATGCGGCGGCTGATTATATCCTGCAGGTTCAGCTGCAACGCCCGTTCTATACGTCGTATCATGCATAAGCGTATACAATTTGTTTTCAGTATAGATATTTGTTGAATATACCCTCAAAGCCTTATCACCGTATAATTTCAAAACAAACTCTTCTCTCCAGTCTCCGAGAAGATCTGCCTGAAGGAGCGGCGTTTTTTTCGTTCCGTTTACAACCTTTCCACCGTCCTTCTGCGTTGTCATCACATCATAGAACACATTATTGATCTTAGAATATTTAGATAATACCGCGTATCCGTTTTCATTCTTTCCGTCTAAAAGCTCATCATATATATCGCCGTCCCAGAATATCCTAAATGAGCTTGAGCCTGCGAGATCCGAGCTGATAAATTCACCGCTGTCATGAATAAAGCTGCCTGCTCCTATGCTCCAGAACTGATAATTACCTCTCATTCCAAAATTGCCCATCATTCCGCGTGGCGTGTCGCCCTCTGCTGACTGGTGAAATAATTCCTCGCCTGTTGCGGCATTATATACAGTCATACCATGATCAAGAACTGTTCCGTCAGGTTTTTCCGAGCCGCCTTCTTCGTGGACTGAGAAATATACAGGTATACGCGAGTCCTTATCATACCAGCCTATATGATGCGCGTCACCGTGAGAACGATATGAGCACCAAAGCACTGAAAAATCATCGTCAAGACAAATTGCACCGGAAATAAGCCGGCAAAACATAAAAACCGTATTATGCTCAGCAGGTCTGTTAAGCATAATACGGTTTTTTAGTTT
>CALXSW010000093.1 GCA_944391255.1 uncultured Clostridia bacterium
ATCTGATATAAGATCATATATGATCTGCTTATCGTCGTCATGTATTGCGTTGCTGTCATATATCTTCTCACTGAATGATTCTGTTTTTACATACTCAATATTATATTCATCACGTATATTATAGAAAAATATAAGCTCGTCTACATACCTGTTATATACAAAAACTACCTTACACAGCATTCCAAGCACCTCAGAATATGCTTTTTTACGTTCTAAAATTTTCCTATATTCCTTGCCCGAATACACATCACCCATGATAACGGCTTTTACATTTCCGTTTTTCATTTTCATTACTCTTGCTATACAGTTCAAATTCTCCTCTTCTGATCTGTATAAAAATTCTATTTCCATGCACTCATTCATGGGCAGGTTTAACATCTCTTTTGAATGTGTTTCGCAAAAATATGCAGCGATATCATGATAAATTTTATCATTCCCGCCGCATTCTATTTCTATTCCTTTTTCTTTATTGTACGATATGATCAAAAATGGTTTATTATGCATAAATTTATTCACGATATCACTTCCATTTATGTATATTTCGCAACTAAATTATATAACAAAACAAGTGATTTGTCAATATTTTTGTGTAAAATCCAATATCATAAAAGCCTGAAAATAGTTCGATTGGCAAGACATATCTTTGCACCGTTCTATTTTCAGGCTTCTTATTATATAACTCTCAAAAGCAAGCTTATTAAAAACAACGCAAAAAGGCGGTAAAAATACCGCCCAATTGCAATACTATATATTACTGATTATTTGAACAATCCTCTATCTCAAGCATTGCATCTTTTCTTGACAGCGATATTTTTCCTGACTTAGGGTCAATATCCATGACCTTAACAATGACAGTATCGCCTTCCTTGCAGACATCCTCTACCTTTTCAACTCTCTTGTTATCAAGCTTTGAGATATGGCAGAGTCCATCCTTACCCGGAAGTATCTCTACGAACGCTCCGAATGCTGTTATAGTCTTTACAGTACCCTTATATATTCTGCCAAGCTCCGGCTCCTCAACTATAAGCTCTATCGCTTTCTTTGCAGCATTGCCGCTTGCCTGTGTTTCCGCGAATATATGGATAGTACCGTCTTCTTCGATGTCTATCTTAGCTCCTGTATCAGCTACGATACCCTGAATTACCTTTCCGCCCTGTCCGATAACCTCACGGATCTTGTCAGGATGGATCTTCATTGTCATTACCTTTGGAGCATATTCTGAAAGCTCACTTCTGACCTCTGGAATGGCCTTTAATATGATCTCATCAATTATATAATATCTCGCGTCTCTCGTCTTTCTAAGCGCTTCTTCGATAACCTCGTATGGGAGACCGTCATTCTTGATATCAACCTGAATAGATGTGATACCCTTCTTTGTTCCGGCTACCTTAAAGTCCATCTCGCCGTAGAAGTCCTCAAGTCCCTGAATATCTACCATTGTAGTAAATCCCTCATCAGTCGTTATAAGACCGCATGAAATACCTGCTACAGGAGCTGTTATAGGAACACCTGCCGCCATAAGAGCGAGTGTTGAACCGCATACCGAACCCTGTGATGTTGAACCGTTTGATGAAAGCACCTCTGATACGCAGCGTATAGCGTATGGGAACTCTTCTTCTGATGGAAGAACCGGTACAAGTGATTTTTCAGCCAACGCGCCGTGACCAATCTCACGTCTACCCGGTCCTCTTGACGGTCTTGTTTCACCTACAGAGTATGACGGGAAGTTGTAGTGATGGATATATCTCTTTGACTCTTCAAGTCCGAGACCGTCTATCTTCTGCGCCTCTGAGAGCGGAGCAAGAGTTGCAACAGTCAATACCTGTGTCTGGCCTCTTGTAAACATACCTGAACCATGAACGCGAGGGAGCGTGTCAACCTCTGCGGCGAGCGGTCTGATCTCATTAAGACCTCTGCCGTCAACTCGTCTGCCTTCATAAAGCCATGCGCGGACGATCTCCTTCTGCATCTTGTACATGATCTCTTCAAGCTGCTCCGCAATATCAGGATATTCCTCAGACATAGTTTCAATTATTCTGTCTGTTATAACGCCTATTCTCTCATCTCTGATGTTCTTGTCATCTGTGTCAAGAGCATGCTGAATATTTTCATATTCATTTTCTTTTATCTTGTCATATATCTCATGATTTATATCGTGAGCCTCATAGCTCATTTTTTCCTTGCCGATCTCATTCTTGATATTTTCGATGAACGCGCACATTTCCTTTATAACGCTATGAGCATACTTAAGTCCCTCAAGCATTACATCTTCTCTTACTTCCTTTGCGCCCGCTTCGATCATTACTATCTTCTGAGCTGTTCCGGCAACAGTAACGTGCATAAGAGATGTTTCTCTCTCCTCAACTGTAGGGTTTATAAGATACTTTCCATCCTCTGTAAGACCGAGCCACACGCCTGCGATAGGTCCGTTCCATGGAACATCAGATATAGAAAGAGCTATTGATGTACCTATCAAAGCGCATATACCAGGGTCATTATCCTGATCATTAGAAAGAACCGTGTTAACTACCGACACATCATTTCTGAGGTCAGCCGGGAACAGAGGTCTTATAGGTCTGTCGATCATACGGCTTGTCAAAGTCGCATTTTCTGACGGCTTTCCCTCTCTCTTTGTAAATCCGCCCGGTATCTTTCCTACCGCATACATCTTTTCCTCATAATCTACAGAAAGCGGGAAGAAGTCCACACCCTCTCTTGGAGTTCTTGATGCTGTTACATTTGACATAACGACTGTGTCGCCATATCTTACGACACAATGTCCGTTTGTAAGCTGTGCCTTTTTGCCCGTTTCTATTATAAGCGGACGGCCGGCAAATGTTGTTTCAAAAGTTCTGTAATTTTCAAACATATCTTCCTTATTCCTTTCATATTTTTTCAGGAGATATGCTTGTACATTAGCACATAAACACAACGCTTTAACATTATAAAACGCTCTGTTTATCTGCTAATACATATCTCCTTTTAACCAAAATCAGGCAAACAGAAATATTTTCTGTTTGCCTGTAAGTTACATGATTACTTTCTAAGACCAAGCTTAGCAACCAAAGCTCTGTATCTTTCGATATCCTGCTTCTTAAGGTATGCCATAAGTCTACGTCTCTGACCAACCATCATAAGAAGACCTCTTCTTGAGTGATGATCCTTCTTGTGAACATTAAGATGCTCGTTGTTCAAGTGGTTGATTCTTTCTGTCAACAATGCAACCTGTACCTCCGGTGAACCTGTATCACCTTCGTGTGTACCGAATGCAGCGATGATCTCCTGCTTACGTTCCTTTGTCATATTAAGTCACCTCCTATATTTTTTAACTATCGCCCAACGCCAGGAATTCGTTGGTGAATCGAAGATCCGGGACGCGGGTTCTTCTGACAAATTCAAAATTAATAAATAAATTGTGCTGTAATTTTTTAAATTACTTCTTTGTTCTGTTGAAACGCTTATTGAACTTTTCAACTCTACCGCCTGTATCAACAAGCTTCTGCTTACCTGTGTAGAATGGATGACAAGCTGAACAGATTTCAACTGTGATATTTTCCATTGTTGAACCTGTAGCGATCACATTACCGCAAGCGCAAGTAATTGTTGTCTGCTTATAATCCGGATGAATACCCTGTTTCATTTAGCGTTACCTCCTTATAATTTTTTATGCAAAGCTTAAAGCTTTACACACCAATAAGTAGTATACCACATTATATAGTAAAATGCAAGAGTTTTTTTATTTTTTTTCAAATTTCTGGACATACATATTATATAAACCGCCATTCTTTAGTTTTATCCTGTCATACGCTCTGTATTCAGATTTATCATTGCCAAATTTTTAATCATATACTATCAATTCATATTATTTTATTATGAATACCATTACTTCTTTTCCTGAGCTTTTTGCATAATCTATAGTATGTTTAGTTCCCTTAGATATTCCATCCCAAAATGCCATGACCGTGTCACACATATCTACCATTGCTATATTGCGCATTAACGGAGCAGCTCTTCCATAAAGTCTGTATTCCGGTTTTATTATTATCTTAAAAATCCCCCTTTCATCAGCATATTTCTCTGCTATAGTGTCTACACCTGCAGCGCCCCCGGTGATTATGCAATCCACATTTTCAGGCAGGTATTTTTCCAATTCAAGTTTGGTTATGCTTCTTGATCCTGCTATAAGCAATTTCATAAAACCACTCCTTTTATTAGTTGTTATTGCGTCAAAATTTAGTCAATTTTTATATTTATTTTATCATAATAATATAATATAGTCAATAGTTATTCACAATTGCGTCAAAATGGAGGAGTTATGGCGAAAGATAATATGCCCAGATATACAATGCGTATAGACAGAACACTTCTTGACAAGCTTCAATATATTTCAAAATATGAAGGGCGTACCGCCAACAAACAGCTTGAACAGATGGTAAAGCGTCTTGTTGTCGGTTTTGAATCAAAACACGGTGAGATCACAGAAGAGATGATAAACGAAATGTATTCAAACAACTGAATCGTTTTTCACAAAATTATGCGCATACAAAAAGACAGCGTCCATAATTTACGCTGTCTTTTTACTTATTTCCATCAATTTATATTTCTTGCAGTAATATCACAGAGCCATTATAAGCGTGCCTGCAAGCATCACGGCAAGACCGGTAACATATCTTTTTGTCACTCTCTCCTTAAGGAATATGTACGAAAATACCGCGGTGACAATTATGCTCATCTTGTCTATCGGCACAACGATGCTCACATCACCATTTTTTATCGCGTAATAGTAGCACAGCCATGACGCGCCTGTGGCTATTCCCGATAAAATTATAAACAAGCTCTCCCGGACATCGGGGATACTCATTTTTTTCCCTTTTACACGCACAACGACAAATGCCATTATCAGCACTACTATCGTTCTTATCGCAGTGGCGAGATTTGATTCCACATCAGATACTCCAACCTTAGCAAGCACCGATGTAAGCGCCGCAAACACAGCCGAAAGCAGCGCGTAAACAAGCCACTTTCTGTTTCCGCTGTCATCTGTTCTCGCCCCTCGCCGCTCTGTTATAAAGAATATACCCGCGCTTAAAAGTATCATTCCAGCTATCTTACAGCCAAGGTCTTCAGTTTCCGAAAAAAATATTATTGCGAGCAGAACGGTAAGCACTGTGCTTGACTTGTCTATAGGCGCGACCTTGCTCACATCTCCCAGTGACAGCGCCTTAAAATAGCACAGCCATGATGCGCCTGTAGCAGCACCGGACAATATCAGGAATATAAGCGATTTAAGCCGTATACTTCCTATTTCCGACTGTGAGCCGACTATAAACACCATTATCCATGAAAATGCCAGCACAATAACAGTTCTCAAAGCAGTGGCAACATCAGAATCCGTTTTCCGTATCCCGCACTTTGCCAAAACCGCCGTTATTCCCGCGAAAAACGATGACAATACAGCAGCAAGTATCCACATGATAAACGCCCTCCCTTCAAGGCATAGTATCTCACATTACGGGCGCGTTATCTATAAGCATCGACAAACGGTGCATGGCCGTGAATGTCGGTTCAAATCCGTCCGAATATTTTTTCATAGCCTCAACGACTGTTTCTGGACGGAGATTAT
>CALXSW010000094.1 GCA_944391255.1 uncultured Clostridia bacterium
ATTTTTTTGAATCTTATTAATTCCCAAAAAATAATTATGATCAAAATTTTATATAATTCAAAGGAGATTTTTTATGTATGAAATTGCTGATTTAAGCAAAATGACAAAAGAAGAATTGAAGAAAATATCTACAGAGCTTGGATTGAAAAAAATATCGTCACTTAAGAAGTCTGAGCTTATAGAGGCGATATTATCGGCAGAAAAGAAAAGCTTAGAGCAGACAGAAAAAAAAGAAGAAATAAACGATATTAAAGAAAAGCCGGAAGAAACAAAAGAAAAAAAGCAGGAAAATATTATTGAAAGCGCTGAAACGGAAAAGAAAGACGAAATACACCAGCAGGAAACTCATCAGCATAAAAAGCGCGAAAGACCGGCGGACGTTGTGGAGCTTACAGGTATTCTCGACGTTATGGAGGACGGATACGGATTTTTGAGATTTGAAAACTATTCATCGTCAAGTGATGATGTTTACGTCGCTCCGGCGCAGATAAAGAGGTTTAGACTTAAAACGGGCGATGAGATAACGGGCGACTGCAGAAAGCTTGAAGAAGAGGGAAAGTCATGGCCGCTTTTATTTGTAAAAAAAATAAACGGCGATACCATAGAAACGGCGCTTAAAAGAAGGCCGTTCGAAAAGCTCGTTCCGATATACCCTATAGAAAAAATAAGGCTTGAAAATGATAAAAAATCATATTCTAACAGATTGATAGATCTTGTATCACCAATAGGGAAAGGACAGCGAGGAATGATAGTAGCGCCGCCTAAGGCAGGTAAAACGACTATCATAAAATCAATGGCTCAGGCGATAAGAAAGAATAATCCGGAGATAAAAATGATCATTCTTCTTATAGACGAAAGACCGGAGGAGGTTACGGATATAAGAAAATCAATAGATTGTGATGTTATTTATTCAACATTCGATCAGCTGCCGGAAAATCACTGCAAGATATCTGAAATGGTGCTTGAAAGAGCTCAGAGGCTTGTTGAACAGAATAAGGATGTCGTGATATTGATGGACTCAATAACAAGGCTTGTGCGTGCGTATAACCACACTGTGCCGGTATCGGGAAGAACGCTCACAGGCGGTCTTGATCCTGCGGCGCTGTATAAGCCTAAAAAATTCTTTGGTGCGGCGAGAAAAATCGAGAACGGCGGAAGTCTTACGATAATAGCGACAGCGCTCGTTGAAACAGGCAGCCGTATGGATGATGTCATATTTGAGGAATTTAAGGGTACCGGAAATATGGAGCTTAAGCTTGACAGATATCTTCAGGAAAAGAGAATATTCCCGGCGATAGATATCTTGAAATCTGGAACAAGACGCGAAGAGGATCTTCTGACGAAAGAGGAGCTTGCGGCAAGCTGGATCCTGAGAAGCGAGATAGCAAAGTCGGGACATGAAAATTATGTGAAACTGCTCCAGATCATGCGCGCGTCAAACAACAATACGGAATTGATCAACTATATTGTTAAAAACAGAAGTCTGTAAGTTTGAATAAAAACCGCCCATCTCGCACGGGAGCGCTCACTCGCGTACACAAAGTACAGCCTCGCTCACGCTCTCGCACGATCTGAACGGTTTTAATTCAAACTTGGTTTTGCGGAAGAAATTAAAGCATGAATAAAAACCGCCCGTCTCGTACGGGAGCGTTAATTCGCGTACACAAAGTACAGTTTCGTTCACGCTCTCGCGCGATCTGAACGGTTTTGATTCAAACTGAGTTTTGTGAAAGGAATCAATGGACAAAATATGAAAGAGCTGATATTTAAAGACGACATTTATAAGATGAACTGGATAGAGGGCGAAACAGAATGGGGGACGGTAAAATGTTCTGATGGCATATCTGTGAAAACGGAGTCCGAGCGCAGCGGTGACATTATAACTGAGCGGTACATATTTACTAATACCACTGATAAGTATATATTTACTGATCTTGACAGTATATCGATATATACTCCGTTTAACGACGACTATACAGATTCAAAGACTTGCATAACAAACAGATGCCATACGCATCTGTTTTGCGGAAATGATATTTCGTATGTAATGGCTTTGCGCATGGGCGGCGAAGCTCCGCATCTTGGACTTGTTTTGACGCGCGGAAGTATTGGCGGATACAGCGTTGAGCGTGACACTCGCAGAATGAGCAATGACCGCGGAGATTTTATTCTTCACCCGTCACCGCAGGTAATGGCGCCGGGCTGTTCGTTTGAGATAGAGTGGAAATTGTTCAGTCATTGCGGAAAAATTGATTTTTATGACAGAGCAAAGAAGCTGTGCGACAGATTTATTGATGTAAAAGCGCATAGATACACGGTATTTGGCGATGAAAAAATAAAAATATCCATAGAGCCTGTTTTTGATTTTGAAACGGGAGATGTCAATATTACTTGTAATGGAAAAACTGTCGCACATAAAATGACAGATAAAAAAATATTTATTGAGGAAAACGCGGAGCGATACGGTATTGCAAGATATGATATTGATATATGCGGTGTAAAAACGTTCTGCAATATATACTGTTTGCCGTCCGCAGAGGAGCTGGCAGAGAAAAGGTGTATGTTCATAGCGGAAAAACAGCAGTTTAATGACCCAGGCAGTATGCTCTGCGGCGCGTATCTCGCATATGACAATGAAGAAGGGCATATACATTATAGCTCTCAATACGACAGAAACGGCGGCAGAGAGCGTGTCGGCATGGCGCAGCTTGTGGCGGAATATCTTAAAGACCATAGAAACGACAAGCTTGAGGAGAGCTTGAAAAAATATGTGGAATATATTGAGCGAGAGCTTGTTGATGTGAACACGGGCGAGGTGTTCAATGACTGCGGACGTGATGATTCATATGAAAGATTATATAATTATCCGTGGTATTCGCTGTTCTATCTCAATCTGTATGATCTGCATGGGGACATATATTTTTTGAACGTTGCGCTAAATATACTAAAGGAGTTCTATAACAGAGGCGGGGCGAGGTTTTATGCTATAAAGATACCGGCGCGGCTGATCTGTGAAGCGTTGGAAAAAGAGAATATGATCGATGAACTCGATGAAATAAAAAAACATTTTATAGAGCATTGCGCGTATATTATGGAAAATGGACTTTGCAGTCCGGCTCACGAGGTGAATTATGAGCAGAGTATAACTGCTCCGGCAGCCGAACTGCTGCTGCAGATGTATTTTATTACAGGTGAAAAGGTATATCTTAAAGGAGCGGAAAAACAGCTTGCTGCGCTTGAGCTTTTTAACGGACTTCAACCCGACTGCCGCCTTTATGAAACGGCTATAAGACACTGGGACGGATATTGGTTTGGAAAAAGACGGATGTACGGCGACACGTTCCCTCATTACTGGAGCGCTCTTACTGCGGAGGTCTACGCTTTATACGGCGAGGCGGTTAACAGTGACGAATACAGGGAAAAGGCGGAGCATGCATACAGAGGTGTAATGCCGCTGTTTATGGCAGACGGAACAGCGTCCTGCGCGTATGTATTCCCTCACAGAGTAAACGGAGTCCGTGCCGGATTCTATGATGAATACGCAAACGATCAGGACTGGGGACTCTATTTTATGCTAAAACATATCAAAGGATAAAAATATATATTTTGCTATATGATAATTTATAAAAGCTGTACTTGATTTTAATTAGTGCAGCTTTTTTTATGCAGTGAGAAAATATTGAAACCTTTTTGAGTTTTTATGCGTATATAATAATAGAAGATACGCCGAAAACGTTATGTGTAAAAAGGGGTGTGAATATGACGGAAGAT
>CALXSW010000095.1 GCA_944391255.1 uncultured Clostridia bacterium
AAAGGATCTGCACAGCCATATATGGGACGCTTGGGCTGACGAGAACGGATCTATCGGCAAAGCCTATGGATATCAGCTCGGGATAAAGCACCAGTATAAGGAGGGCGAGTTTGATCAGGTGGACAGGGTTTTGTACGACCTGAAAAACAATCCGGCGTCAAGACGCATAATGACGAATATATATGTGCACAGCGATCTGAAGGACATGAACCTCTATCCGTGCGCGTACAGCATGACGTTCAACGTAACGGGAAACAAGCTAAACGCTATACTCAATCAGCGTTCACAGGATATGCTCGCGGCGAATAACTGGAATGTGTGCCAGTACAGCGCGCTGCTGATAATGATGGCAAAAGCGTCGGGACTTGAGGCTGGCGAGCTTGTTCATGTTATAGCCGACGCGCATATATATGACAGGCATATACCTATAATAGAGGAAATAATATCGAATGAGCCGTATGACGCGCCAAAGCTTATAGTAGCGGACAAGACGGATTTCTACTCGTTTACGAGAGATGATTTCAAACTTGAGGATTACAGATATCATGAGTTCACAAAGAAGATACCTGTTGCTGTATAAATTAAAATTCAGAAAGCGAGGATAAATAAGATGAAGATCGGGTTTATAGGAGCCGGAAACATGGGCGGAGCGATAATCGGCGGAATAGTTACAAACAAAATAGCGTCGCCGTCTGATATGATCGTTTCTGATAAGAATGCCGAAAGTCTTTCACTGACAGCAGCTCAGTACGGCGTTTCAACGACTGACGATAATAAAAAGACAGCGTCAGAGTCGGATATACTGTTTTTGTGCGTAAAGCCTAACGTGATATATAAGGTAATAGACGAGATACGCGGCAGCGTAAAAAAAGATACGGTAATAGTTTCTATCGCGGCGGGACAGTCTATGAAGAAGATAACGGACGCGTTCGGAAAGGATATAAAGCTTGTAAGAGTTATGCCGAACACTCCGGCTCTCGTTGGCGAGGGAATGGCGGCTTGCGTTCAGGGCGAGTTTGTGTCAGACAGCGAGATGGAAAGCGTTCTTAATATATTCGACAGCTTCGGCAGAGCGGAAAAGGTATCTGAATCGATGATGGACGCTGTAACGGCAGTGAGCGGCTCATCGCCGGCATATGTTTTCATGTTTATCGAGGCTATGGCGGACGCGGCTGTAAAGGCAGGAATGACGCGTGATCAGGCGTATACGTTCGCGGCGCAGTCTGTTCTTGGCAGCGCGAAAATGGTGCTTGAAACGGGCAAGCATCCGGGCGAGCTTAAGGATATGGTATGTTCTCCGGCTGGAACTACTATAGACGCCGTTGAGGTCCTCGAGTCAGAGGGAATGAGAGCGGCTGTTATGAAAGCTATGGACGCGTGCGTAAAGAGATCAAAGGAGCTTTAATAGTGACTTTAAAACAAGAGTTTTTAAACAGGCGTTAAAAATAAACGTCTGAAAGAAGATGTTTAAAGTCAGGGGTTAAAAATGAAGGTATGGTTTAGGAGCTATGTATGCGCGATGTGCGGAAACCGGTTTGGCGGGCGTGACGCATATGTGACATACAAGAGATCATGCATATGCAGAAATTGCGAGAAGAAGCTTGTGCGCGTAAAGGGCAAAAGCTGTTTTGAATGCCGCGGCTATATCGGATATATCATAGCGCCGTTTTACTATACTGAGCCTTACCGCGAGCTGTTTCTGAAATTTAAATTCTTTGGCGATACGGCGGCAGGTCATATGCTCGGTGTAATGACGGCTGAATATTTCAGACAGTGCGGAAGCTTTGATATGTTCGATTTTATGACCGTCGTTCCGCTTTCGCGTGAACGCTTTAATAAGCGCGGCTATAATCAGTCGCAGCTGCTTGCGGAATATGTTTCGGAGGCTGTGGGGCTTAGGATAGAAAATGTGCTGATAAAACCGGAGGACAGACCTCCGCAGAGTCTGCTTTCGGGATATGAGAAAACGTTAAACGTGGCAGGAGCGTTCGAGCTTACGCGTGACGTTTGCGGCAAAAGTATACTCGTGTTTGACGATATAAGCACCACGGGCAAAACGCTCGGTGAATGCGCTCTTGTCTTGAAAAAGGGCGGAGCGGAAAGGGTAGGCGGAGCCGTGTGCGCGAGAATGGGGCAAAAGACGGAGCTTCCTGTGCATTTGAGATTACAGTGAAATAAATAATACGGCGTGCCGCATCATATGAAAGAGCGGCGCGCTTTTTTTATGCTGGCTTTGCGGGGGCGGATAGTATCCGCCGGTCCTCAGATGTGATATTTATAAAAAACTTTTTATGTAAGATCAGCAGACAAGCAGATTTTTATGATCTTTGAGTGTTTGCGCGTCTGAACTGTGACGGCGCAACGCCATGTATGCTTTTAAATACGCGCGACATATAGTCGGAAGATGAAAAACCTGTTTTTTGAGCTATTTCGCCGAGCTTCATATCTGTTGTGGCTATAAGCTGATGCGCGCGCGCTGTTCTTACGGCGTTTAAGTAATCGATAAACGTGTCGGCTGTCGATAAAAACGGCTGTCTTGCTGTAACGGCAGATGACGAGATCAGGATAATCGTAGAGGGAGCAGGTGAGTTTCTCGGCGCCGGAAACGGAAATCCGGCGAGCCATGAGAATGACAAAGTACCTGTGCGCCGCCTGTTCAACGGAATGAGGCAGATAATTATACGACCGGCAGAGAACAGGGGAAGAAGAAAGGTGCGCGCGTATTCAAACAGTATAGCCGGCGCGCAGCTTGTCATTGACGTGGCGCAGAATTAAATATTTTTTATAAAGCTTATTGACAAGTCGGCTCTTGTATTGTATAATAGTTATAATAGAAAAACTTTAGGGAGGAAAATACAAT
>CALXSW010000096.1 GCA_944391255.1 uncultured Clostridia bacterium
ACCTCGCCGCCGAAATCAGCGTGTCCGGGAGTGTCTATAATATTTATCTTCACATCGTTATAATAAAGTGATGTGTTCTTTGCAAGTATCGTTATTCCTCTTTCTCTTTCAAGGTCATTAGAGTCCATTACTCTCTCATCAACGACCTCATTTTCACGGAATGTGCCGCTCTGCGCAAGCATGGCGTCAACGAGAGACGTTTTACCATGGTCAACGTGAGCGATTATAGCTATATTACGAATATTTTCTCTTTTAACCATTGCGTTTTCCTTTCGATCATTATCTTGTCCACCGATTAGTCTATTATATACCCAAATTCTTTTTTTGAAAAGACTTTTTTTCAAAAAACAGAATTTTACACAAACGAACGACAAAAACCGCCGTTTTCGTTGGCGGTTTTTGTTGTCAAAAATTAAATATTCCCTTGTTTTTCAATATTTTTTCAGCTTCGCCTGCGAGGTATAGTGAACCGCAGATACATATAAGCGCGCCTTTTCCATCATTAAGCGCTGTATCTATAGCCTTTTCTGTGCCCTTCACGATCTCACAGTCCGCTCCGGCGTTCTTGCATAGCCTTCCAAGCTCCTCGGCGCTCATGCAGCGATCCATGTCTATCTCTGTAGCTATTACCTTTTTAGCCACAGGCGCTATCGTATGAACACATAGATCACATGATTTATCCTTCATCATAGCCATTACGAGTATGACATGTCTGCCCTCCGATATAAGAGAGCGCTTTAACATTCTTATTCCGTCTATATTATGCCCCCCGTCTATAACTATATCAGGTGACACAAATTCATATCTCGCCTTCCACTTCGTATACTTTAGTCCGTCCACTACGGCGCTCGCCGGTATGTTAAAGCCTCGGCCTCGCAGCACGTCTATCGTTTCAACGACTACAGACGCGTTCTCAAACTGGTATTCGCCCTTCAGTCCAAGCTCATAGCCTTTTGTCTTATACACAAGGCTTCCCCACATACTTTCTGCCTTTTTACAGAATATGAGTTTTGCACCCACGCTTTTTGCATGATCTCTCAATATATCCGCCACAGCCGTATTAGGCGCCGACACCGCAATTCCGCCCGGCTTTATTATTCCGGCTTTTTCAGACGCTATCTCGCCTATCGTTTCACCCAGATACTGCTGATGATCAAGACCTATAGACGTTATAACCGCCGCTTCCGGCACAGGAATTATATTTGTAGCGTCAAGTCTGCCTCCCATACCTGTTTCAAGAACGACAATATCGCATTTCATGTCCCTGAAATATTTGAATGCGACCGCCGTTATAAATGCGAATTCAGATACCGGCGCCTGCTCATTTTCCATGAGCTGAGCCATTTCCGTAACGTATTTCGCAAGAGAGTCATCGTCTATCATCTCGCCGTCTATTCGTATCCTCTCATTAAATATCTCAATAAACGGTGATGTGAACAGTCCTGTTTTATATCCCGATCTTTTTAATATCTCCGCCGTCATCGCGCATACCGAGCCTTTGCCGTTCGTTCCGGCGACGTGGACGAATTTTAATTCGTTGTGCGGATCACCTGCCGCCATGAGCAGCTTTCCAAGATTTTCATTTCCTAAGGGACGTATAAATTTAGGTATCGAATGGATATAGTTGATCGATTCAATATAATTCATAAAGCTCTCCTTTTAAAAACAGGGGGCTGTTGCAAAATGCACAGCCTCCCGTTCATCAATTAAAGATTTTCCATTGATCTTATATTTTCAATTACCTTTTCAAGCATGCCTCTGTATTTTTCACCCTTCGCGCGCTCTTCGTTTACTACCTTTTCAGGCGCTTTTTCAACGAATTTCGGATTGCTGAGCTTACCCTCTACTCGCTTTATCTCGCCCTCAAGCTTTTTCTTTTCATCGTTGAGTCTTGCAAGCTCCTTTTCCTTGTCCACAAGCTCACTCATCGGCAGATATATCTCCGCTTCAGCCACAACTATATTAACGGCGTTCTTATCTATTCCCGCCTTGTCAGTTCTGACCTCTACCTCACTCGCTGACGCAAGCTTTTCAAAGAATGCCTTGCCCTTTTCAAAGATATCTGTTCTCTCTGTAACGATTATCGTCTTAGCCTTCTTTGACGGCGGAACGTTCATCTCAGCGCGTCTGTTTCTTATAGCTGAAATAGCGTCCATAACGAGAGTCATAGCCTTTTCCTCAGCTTCAAATTCAAGAGCTGGATCGTATTCAGGGAACTTACTTATAACAATGCTCTCGCCCTCGTGCGGAAGATGCTGCCATATCTCCTCTGTTATAAACGGCATAAACGGATGCAGCAGCTGCATTGTATGCGAAAGCACATATGTCAAAACATACTGAGCAGCCTTTCCTGTAGGATTCTCCTTATCGAAAAGTCTTGGCTTTACAAGCTCTATATACCAGTCACAGAAGTTTTCCCAGATAAAATCATAAAGATTTGAAAGCGCGATGCCAAGCTCGAATTTATCAAGATTATCTGTAACTACCTTTACTATCTTGTTATACTTCGAGAGTATCCATTTATCCTCAAGCTGAAGCTCTGAAATATCAGGGAGCTTGTTTTCATCTATCTCAAGATTCATCATAGTAAATCTTGACGCGTTCCAGATCTTATTGGCAAAGTTTCTGCCCGCCTCTACTCTTTCCATATAGAAACGCATATCGTTTCCAGGCGCGTTTCCTGTCGCAAGATTGAATCTGAGCGCGTCAGCACCGTATTTTTCGATTATCTCAAGCGGATCGATACCGTTTCCGAGAGATTTTGACATTTTGCGTCCCTGTGAGTCGCGGACAAGACCGTGTATGAAAACGTGTTCAAACGGCGCCTGACCTGTATGCTCCATAGCGGAGAATATCATTCTCGCTACCCAGAAAAAGATTATGTCATATCCTGTTACAAGCACGCTTGTAGGATAGAAATATTCAAGCTCCTTTGTCTTTTCCGGCCAGCCGAGAGTCGAGAACGGCCACAGCGCGGATGAGAACCATGTGTCGAGAACATCTTCATCCTGCTTTACAGCTCCGCCGCAGTGCGGACAAACTGTTATATCTTCCTTTGAAACGATCGTCTTTCCACATTCCTGACAGTAGAAAGCCGGTATTCTATGTCCCCACCAGAGCTGACGTGAGATACACCAGTCAAACACGCCCTCCATCCAGTTCATATATGTCTTTGTAAAACGTTCCGGAACAAACTTAGTCTTACCTTCCTTTACCGCCTCTATAGCCGGCTCTGCAAGCGGCTTCATCTTTACGAACCACTGCTTTGAAACGATCGGTTCTACTGTCGTTCCGCAGCGGTAGCACTGACCTACATTGTGAGAATGATCCTCTATCTTTTCAAGCAGACCCATCTCATCAAGATCCTTTATCATAGCCTTACGGCATTCATAGCGATCCATGCCCTCATATTTTCCGGCATACTTATTCATTGTGGCGTCATCATTTAAAACCTTTATCTGTTCAAGGTTATGTCTGAGACCAACCTCAAAGTCGTTAGGGTCATGAGCCGGAGTTATCTTTACGCAGCCTGTACCGAATTCCTTATCGACATATTCATCAGCTACAACTGGTATCTCTCTGTCTGTAAGCGGCAAAAGCAGCGTCTTTCCTATGAGATCCTTATATCTTTCATCTTCAGGGTTTACAGCTACAGCCGTATCGCCGAACAATGTTTCAGGACGAGTTGTGGCGATAGTCACATATCTGCCCTCTTCGCCCTTTACAGGATATTTTATATACCAGAAATGACCTGCCTGCTCAACGTGCTCTACCTCAGCGTCAGAAAGCGCTGTTATACAGTTTGGACACCAGTTTATGATCCTTGAACCCTGATATATAAGACCTTTGTTATAGAGGTTTACAAATACCTCGCGCACTGCCTTTGAACAGCCCTCGTCCATTGTAAAACGTTCTCTGTCCCAGTCGCATGATGAGCCTATCTTTTTGAGCTGGCTTATGATCCTGTTTCCGAACTTTTCCTTCCAGTCCCATACTCTTTTAAGGAATTCATCACGGCCGAGATCATATCTTGTAAGACCTTCATTTACGCGCAGATTTTCCTCTACCTTTATCTGTGTAGCGATACCGGCGTGGTCCGTTCCCGGCACCCACAATGCCTCATATCCCTGCATTCTCTTATATCTTATAAGAATATCCTGCAATGTCTGGTCAAGCGCGTGACCCATGTGAAGCTGTCCCGTTACGTTCGGCGGCGGGATAACGATAGTAAATGGCTTCTTATCCTTATTCACTTCTGCATGGAAATATCCTTTTTCCACCCACTCGTTATAGAGCTTGTCCTCAAACGAGGCGGGATCATAGTTTTTTGCAATGTTATTTGCGTCTTCCATCGTTTACTTATTTCCTTTCAATATATAATCAGTTTTTAAACAAAATCATAACGGCTATGAACAAAACCGCAGCGGCGCAAAGCGCCGTGATCTTTATATTTAACAAAAGCTTGTCCGACGGATCTTCCTTTTTAAGGATCTTTTCCGCGACAAATCTCGTCCTGTAGCACACGAACAGCAGCGCCGCGCAAGGCACAAGACAAATAAGTTTACCTATCATAAAAAATTCACAGCCCTTTCATAATTGTTGAGAACACAATTCAAATCTTATTATCTCATTTTTCCGCATATTTGTCAAGTAGTTTTGATCATTTTCTGAGCAGACACGCTGTTATAAGCATGTTTATGTATTCATCCCGCCAGCATAAATATGACAGGGCTAAGCTCCATACGCGTATTTATATCGAGGTTGTCAAGGCTTACATTTATCCAGCCTTCTCTTCCATCATCAGTTTCTATATATACATTATCATTACCGTCATCATACAGGATAGTGAAATAATCGCCCTGCTTGAGGAAATCATAATCCATCTTTGCCTGAGCGTAGCCGCGCTCTGCCATCTCATCTTCCTCAGCCGTTCCGCCGGTATACAGCAGATCAAAAACACCGTCAAGCCATACATCGCTCACATCTGATCCGTGCTCCACAAGGCGGCCCGCTTCGTCAAGCGCAAGAGCTGTCTTTACTCCCCACAAACCAACGCTCCTCGTTCGTCTGTTTAAATTCAGCTCACCGCTCTCCCCAAGTGATATGCCGTTATATACGCAGTACACGTTTCCTATCATAAACACGTTTTTCATTTCAGCCGGCACATCGTCTCCGACTTCAAGCTCAAGAGGCGCAACAGCTGCTCCATCGTATTTATATGCCACAATATTTGCAAAATCGCTGTCACCTGTAAGCACCGGCAATATTTCTATAGCTCCGTCCGATGGGTCAAGATCAGCGACATATATGTCCTTCACACAATAATAATACGCCGAATGAGATATTTCGCTGTCATTTACTTTAAGCGTATATTCAGCCTGATCAGAGCTTTCAAACGAAAATTCTATCTTGTAGCTGTTTCCGGCAAGCGTTATATCCTCACTGATATTGACAGAAGGAGCAACATTGTCACCTGCCGAATATACTGAAACAAGCTCCGCCATTTTCTTTGTATCCTCATTCTGACGCGTTTCTTCAGTTATTTGTGGGGATTCCGTTCTTTTTTCCTTGGTCATTCTTACAGGCTCCGCGTCGCCTCCACCGTTGTTTCCACAGCCGCACAAAGATGCCGCAGCCGCAGCTGCCACGAACACCGCACACATCCTTTTTCTCATTTTTAACACCGCCTCATCTTTATATTTTTACCGCCGCAGCGGCTTTCATCCTTCTTATTATTATATATTATACAGCTTATTTTGTCAAACATAAAACAGCTGTAAAACAGATTTCAAGCCAAAAAAATATTCTTTTTCAAAATATCTGCATAAGTAACGCAAAATGCTCATACAGCATAAAAAATCACGAGGGCGGTTCAAACTCGTTGAGTCTTACATCGCCCTCGTGGAGGCTTTATTTTTTACAACACATCTCCAGCTCCCTTTTTCGTCTGCACTCCCCCTGTAAGAGCTTCCTTGTACTCATCATTTAAGATCCCCTCAAGCTCTGTAAATCTTATAGGGTACTCTATAAATCCCTTTGCGTAATATGACAGAGTGTACGGCGGAAAATATATTACAAGCTCATTATCGGTTATATAAAACTGGTTTTCATTTTCCTCTGTTATCACCGGCTCGCTCCATAGTCCGCTGTAGGTTTCAGGATCGCTTTCTGTCATATCCTTTATTATAACGTTCAGCTTTTCCATATAATCGTCAGCTGAAAACAACTCCTTTAAAGCAAGCTCATGCGGATCCTCCTCTGTAAGACATATATTTCTCGGGAACCAAACCGTGTTGCCATGGCTGCCGCCGATATATATATAATGCTCTTCTACAAAAGATATAAAAGACGGTGAAAGGCGCTTGACATTCTGTGTGATTTTAAGTATTGGCTTAACATTTTCCGGCATATCGCCTATGAGTTCCTGCGCCATCGCGTCAAACTCGTTTACAGCATATGTGACATCCTCATCGACCGACATATTTAGAGATGACTGATATTGAGAATTCGCTATACCGTCAAACACAACGCGTTCGGCGTACACGGACGAATAATCTGTTTCAAATTCGTCCGCTGCCTTGTTCGCGCTTATTCCGCCCGTAAAAGAGCAGCCTGCAAGAAGCATAACAGCGGCAGCCGCCGAAAACGGCTTTATAAGATCAAGCACAGCAGACCGCCTCCGCCCTCGTTGATTATTCTCTCAAGTGTTTCGCGCAGCTTTCCTCTCGCCTCCTCCGGCATTCTGTCTAACTTATTTCTCAGTCCATCGCTCACAAGCTCATTGAGCGTTTTCCCGAAAATATTATACTGCCACAGCCGCTGCGGATCATCCTTATATTCATCCATAAGGTTTTCTATAAGCTCCTCCGACTGGCGCACCGTTCCGACTATAGGGCTTATCTCCGTTTCAATATCGGCTCTCATCATATGGATAGACGGAGCGCAAGCCTTTAGCTTTATGCCGTATCTTCCGCCCTGCTTTATTATCTTCGGCTCGTCAAGTATCATCTCCTCGCTCGTAGGCGACACTATGCCGTAGCCTGTAGTCCTTACCGATTCAAGCGCGCCTTTTATTCCGTCGTATTCCCGCTTTATCGCCGCAAGCTCCCCGAGTTGTTTTAACAGCATCTCCTCGTCCTTTATTTCAAGACCCGCATATTCGCTCAATATCTTATAGAACATCGATTCCGCAAATTCAAGAGAAATGCTTACAACTCCGCTGCCGAGATCTATCCTGCCGACCTCCGCTTTCTTTATATAATCGGGCTTTCCAAGCCTTGAACCGACTTCTTTTATATCCCTTATTTTTCTCGCGTCGCTTACCGCATCCGCCACGTCCTCATACATTTTCACAACCAGCTCGTGATCAGCGTCGAGTCTGTCTATCCACGGCGGTATGCTTATAGTGAGCTCGCTAAGCGGAAACTCCATAAGTATTTTATTTATTATTTCTGTTATATCCTCTCCGCTCAGCTCCGCGCAGTTTACCGTCATTACCGTCACACCGTATGACGTTTCTATCTCCGCTGCTATGCGCTGCGCTTCCTTAGATTTTGGCGCAGATGAATTTACAAGCACGATAAACGGCTTGTTTATCGCTTTAAGCTCAGCTATGACTCGCCTTTCCGCGTTTATATAGCTCTCACGCGCTATATCAGAAAACGATCCGTCAGTCGTAACTACAAGACCTATCGTCGAGTGATCAGTTATTACCTTTTTCGTGCCTATCTCTGCCGCGTCATTAAACGGTATAGGCTTGTCGAACCAAGGCGTGTTCACCATTCTTACGTTCCCGTCCTCCTCATAGCCCAAGGACTCGTCAACGATATACCCGACACAATCTATCATTCTGACTCTCATCGAGGCATTGTCGCCCGGCGATATCTCTACTGCCTCATTTGGGATAAATTTAGGTTCTGTCGTCATTATGGTGCGTCCCGCCGCCGACTGCGGCAATTCATCACGCGTTCTTTCCGCCTGATATACGTTTGTCATATTCGGAATGACAAGCGTATCCATAAACTTCTTTATAAACGTTGATTTTCCGGTCCGGACAGGGCCCACCACTCCTATGTACACATCGCCGTTGTTGCGCCGAGCAATGTCACGGTAGATATTTGATATTTCCATATATATAATACTACTCCCTTCGTAAAAGCGTTTTCATATTATATATATAGAACAACCATTATTTTAGAACATTTTTTAATTCTGTATCAATAAAAATTAAAGACGGCATTATCTGCATAACACGCAAATAATGCCGTCTTTACCTTTTTTATGCCCCGCTAATATATTTTCATCTTCAAACCCTACTATGCGGCATAGAAAAAATACCGTTATTTTTCATTAATAATATATTACATCAAAAATCTTTTTTGATTATTTTTTCAGCGTTTTACATATAGAAAATATATAAACTATAGTTTTTATAATTATAACATATATTCACTATTTTGTCAATATTAATTTATTTTAAAGCATATTTGAGGAAATTTTATGTATATTATATTATAAATTTTTTTATACTATAGTAGATTGAAATTTTGTATTAATTGATATATATTAAACAGCAGGAGGTGAATTATAATGTATTACGATACAGCATCAAGATTAAAACATCTTAGAAAAAAAGCAAACCTTTCACAGGAACAGGTTGCGCTGTCGGCAAATATTACACCCGCCTTTCTCGGTCAGTTAGAAAGAGGAGAAAAAAAACCAACAGTTGTAACTATAGAAAAAATATGCGGTGTTTTTAACATTTCACTTTCCGAATTTTTCTCTGATCAGGAATATATTTGCGACACTGACGCGACTATCCAAAAAACGACTGTTCTCCTGCGCCGTTTTTCAGACGACGAAAAAAAAGAAATATACAAAATCATAAAAGCGCTGGTCAGATTTAAAAAACTTAACATGAAATAATACCTCACTTAACTGTATTATGAAAAAAAGCTGAAAAAAACGTCATGACCGGTAAAGACAGTCATGACGTTTTTTCAATTATTTATTACAGACAGATCCGCAAGCATTCCACAGTAATCGGCAAACGTGGTCGTGAAAACGTAGTTTACAACAAGCACCTCATTTACACCGCCCGATTCCGCATCCTCATAAAAATTACCCTCGTACGATCTCGGATCGATAACTATTATCTTTTTATAGTTGTTTACAAGCCACGGGATCATTATATTCGCATACGAATCCTTTATTATCATGAGCGTTTTTCCTTCAGCCATTGAGTTATTGGTTATCTCAACATACGGATTATCGCCGCCCATAAAGAATGTGTAATCATTTTTCGTTTCATCAAATACTGTCGCATTCGTTCCGTATTCCTTAACACTGCCGTTTTCCATTCTTTTCATCACAATGCTTATATCAAGTCCTGACACTGTATCGTAATAAAAAAGTTTGTCTTTATCTGATTCGTCAAGCTCCGTATTCGCTTTCTGATACAGACTTCCGAAAAACTCGCCGCGTTCTTTGACCGTATAAAGTGATCTGCTGTACGGTGTTCCGCCTGATTCTTCAATAAATGAAGTATATCCGCAGTATGAACCGTTCATGTTCCAGTGGTGATCAGTTTTAAAATACAGATCCTCTCCCGCTTCCGACGATTCCTTTAGTCTGTCATACACATTTACAGCTTTTATACCATCGCTTAACATATCATCTATATTATCAATGCATGATTTCTGGCTGTCCTGTGCGTTCGCAAACATAGGATCGGCAAATTCAAGCTGTGTAGGAACGATCATCGAATACATCGGTATATTTTCCGGCAAACCCTCTCTTATAGAATTCAATGCCTCAGCATATTTTGTTTCGACGTCAGGTTTCTTTGAAAACATCTCCATTATACGTCCGTCGATTATAACAAGGCTGCCCTCGAGCGTTTCGCCTATTCCTATATCCGATGTCGTTGACACCACCTTGCCGACAAGCTCCGGAGTGTATCCGAAATACGACTGTATCCTACGCGAGATATTCATAAGAGCGCCTCTAAAACCTATATTGTCATTTACATACGCGTCAAAGCCAGATGCAAATTCACCCTACACAAGCGTTTCCTTTGTGATATTCGGGAATGCTGCCACCTCTCTGTTTTCAGATGTTATGCTCTCCTCGTCAGCCGGCAGCAGAAATAACAATACAGAGGCAGCCATCAGCAGCGCGAACAAAAATGTTATAACATATTTACGCATATACACACCTCCTCAGAACCTGAAATACAGGAACGGATTTGAAGTAGCTCCCGTAAGCAGTATAACGCACGCGGCAAACATAAGCACCATAACAGCGCCCTCTATTATAAAGCCTATAAAATTTATAGACGTTATATAGACATATATAAGCATAGGCAGAGGCGTCGACACAAGCACACACGCAAAGAGCAGCCAAGCGTTTGAACAAAGCACCGACACAGTCGTTATGTCATATAGTCCGCAGTCAACCCCGAAAAGATGCCCCATAAAGGTGCGCAGCTCTGAAAAATCGGTGAAATTAAATATACCCCATCCGACTATAACAAAAAACATTGTTGTGAGATTAGACAGCACAGGTATCTTTGACCACCATTTGAAAAAATGTTTTTCGATTATGAGCAAAACACCGTAATAAACACCCCACAGCACGAAATTCCATGACGCTCCATGCCACAGACCGGTGAGCAGCCAAACGATCATTATATTCATTATCTGCCTGCGCCTGTTTCCGCCAAGAGGTATGTACACATAATCTCTGAAAAATCCGCTCAGAGTCATGTGCCATCTTCTCCAGAAATCAGTTATAGACCTTGCCACATACGGATAATTGAAGTTTTTAGGGAAACTAAATCCGAGCATTCTGCCCATTCCTATCGCCATATCTGAATATCCGGAAAAATCAAAATATAGCTGAAACGTATAAAATATTATGCCGAGCCACGATGAACCGACTGTCGCATGAGTTGTAGAGCTAAGTAAAAGATCCTTAGCGCTGCCCGAATAATTGGCAAGTATCACCTTTTTGCTAAGACCGAGAACGAACAGCTTTGCTCCGTCAGCAAAATCAATACTTCTGACCTTTCGCTTATTTATGCTTTTTTCAACCTCCGAATATCTTACTATAGGTCCCGCGATAAGCTGAGGGAACATTGAAATGTATGTCAGGAATTTCAGATATGATTTCTGAACATGTGTTTCGTTCCTGTACACATCTACAACATACGAAAGTATCTGGAACGTATAGAACGATATACCGAGCGGAAGACCTATCTGCGGAACAGGAAGGTCTGCACTAAAAACAGCGTTCGCGCTCTCTGTCAGAAATGCCGCGTATTTGAACACGCCTATCATCGCAATATCAAGCAGTACTGTAAAAACGAGTATCGCCTTAGCGCGGCGCAATCCATAATACCGATCCATCACTATCGCAAGCACATAGTTTATAAACGATGCAGCGAGCAGCAGAAGTATAAATGACGGCTCGCCCCACGCGTAAAATAAAAGCGATGAAAATGTTATAACGGCATTTTTATATGTCACACTGCGTGAAAAATTATATATGAGCAGAACAAGTGGAAGAAACACACATAAAAAAGTCAAGCTGGAAAAAACCATTGCATTTCCTCCTTATTCCTGTTCAATATCCTTAGGAACTTCAAGCGTTATATTTCCTATGCGGCACGATCTTA
>CALXSW010000097.1 GCA_944391255.1 uncultured Clostridia bacterium
CATATAAGCCTGACCGTCATCATCAACGAATACAGCCGGGTCAAACATCCATACAACGCCCTCTGCGCCCGGAGTATCGCCGTTTACTATCGGCTTTCCTATTGGGTCAACAAACGGTCCAACCGGACTGTCTGATTCAAGCACTCCAATGCCTGACGCATTATCTGCAAAATAGAGGAAGAACTTTTCCTTGCCGTCTATAGTCTTATGCACGACTGACGGCGCCCATGAATTTGACGCCCATTTCGCTGCGCCGTTTTCAAGCACCTTTCCTCCTACAGGTATTTCACCGTGATCCGTCCAGTTTATGAGATCCTCTGATGAAATAACCTTTATCGTATGAATTGCTCCATACGAGTTCTGTGCCGGTTCTCCGTTTTCATCATACGTAAAAGCGTCAGCCGTCATATACACATAGAGCCTGCCGTTATATTCCATTGCGAACGGATCCGCGCCAAAATCATAACCCATGAGCGGATTTGTTCTTCCTGGAGTCTTTGCAAGCGCCGGCTTTGCATCGCTGTCACCCATGCTCATTATTGAAATATCATCAACATAAAAATCATAATATATATTATCTGATGCTGCCGCTGTTTCAAAATAGAACTGCGCCTGAGATCCTGTATCAAGCTCTGACGGTACCTCATATTCCGTTTCTATAAGTGTCCATTCGCCCTTTTCAGCCATCGCGTTTGCCACAAGATTATACGACGCTTTCGCGCTGCTGTCATTAGATACCATTATAATGTTATAGCCAAGCGAGTCGGGTCCATCTTTATATTTTACCCATGCGCTCACCTTGTATGTTTCTCCCGGAATGATGCTTCCTCCGGAAAGATCTACGATAGCTCCGGCATTTGACGCCTCACGGCTCGTTATCTTCATTGAACTGCTGCCGCCGTGAGCTTCCTCAGATGATACCGCGATATCCGAGCCGCAGAACGATGTCCACGGATCACATACGCCGTTTTCAAAGCCGCCGTTAGCTACCAGCTCCGAATCTTTTGCAGATACGCCTATACAGCCGGTAAATCCGCCTGCCGCAACTGCCAAAGACAGTACGCCGCTTAAAACCTTTTTCATGCTTATTCCTCCCTAATATATATTGTTCAAGGCCATTACGCCCCTATATCATCGGAGCCGCCTTTGGTCCGCATACAAAGCGACTCCATTATACATATCTATATTATAATCCCCATCTGCGGTGTTGTACATTAATAAATTAATTCTTTTATTAATAAATTTCATATAATTTACCGAAAATCAACGTATATTTCCAAATAAAGCTGTTAATTAGTGATTTTATATCGCTAATATCACTAAATACAGTGTTATAATATACTGCCTTTTTGTTAAATATACAAAATAAAGTTTTATACATTTTTACTTGATTTTTATAGGATATTATGGTATAATATATATATTGTCAGATATAAATACGAACTTTTTATTAAATACTCAGCGGACATAAAAAAATACCGTCGCATAGCGGCGGTATTTTTTTGTTCTGTAACTTTATAAACTGATTATAGAATACAAAAAAGACTTGCCGCTTTAAGCATAGCAAGTCTTTTGATGGTCGGGATGACAGGATTTGAACCTGCGGCCTCTGCGTCCCGAACGCAGCGCTCTACCAAACTGAGCCACATCCCGATTTGTGGCGGACAGGGTGGGATTCGAACCCACGAGCCCCGAAGGACTACCTGATTTCGAGTCAGGGCCGTTATGACCTCTTCGATACCTGTCCATACTCAAATTTCAGGTCTTCTTCCGAAACCTTATCTATAATACCATATTTATCATTGTTTGTCAAGTCCTTTTTTAAAAAATTATACAAAAGGAATGTCTGTAAAACACGCTGTTTTAATGTGCTATCGTAATTTAGTCAAGAATATAAAATACAGCAAATAAGCGCTATTTTTCTAAAAGAAAGCAAGACTGCCGAAAACTAATTTAGTTTTACAGCAGTCTGCGTTTATTTTATATCAAACTTTAATTTTCATTATTGCTGTCGGCTTCATCATCGGCTTCCTGCTTGTCTAATGACACCACGATCTTGTTCCTGTTTTCTCTTACACGGTTAAATATTTCCATGAACTGATCGCCCGTTATCGTTTCCTTGCTTATAAGGAACTCGGCTATCTCATCAAGAGCGTCACGGTTATCGATAAGAAGCTGCTTTGCTATTTCATAGCGTTCCTTTAAGATCCTTACGACCTCATGGTCTATCTCCGTTCTCGTTTCCTCTGAACAGTTAGAAACGCTTCTGCCGTCAAGATACTTGTTCTGTATGCTCTCCAATGCAGCCATACCGAATTTATCAGACATACCAAACATCGTTATCATCTTACGCGCCATATCCGTAGCTCTCTCGATATCATTAGATGCGCCCGTTGTCTGAACATCAAATACGATCTCTTCAGCCGCGCGGCCTGCGAGAAATACAGTTATTTGATCGAGAAGTTCATCCTTGCTGTTAAGATAATGCTCTTCCTCCTCTGGCATCTGCATCGTATATCCCAAAGCTCCCATCGTTCGCGGAACTATTGTTATCTTATGGACCGGCTGAGTATTTTTCTGCAGCGCAGTTGCGAGAGCGTGACCTACCTCATGGAATGAAACTATTCTTTTTTCCTTTGGTGACAATATTCTGTCCTTCTTTTCCTTGCCGGCGATTATGACCTCAACAGATTCCATAAGATCTTCCTGCGTTACGACCTTTCTGTCAAAGCGCACCGCTCTTAACGCGGCCTCATTTACCATGTTCGCGAGGTCAGCGCCGACAGCACCGCTCGTAGCGAGAGCCATCTCATGCAGATCTATGTCAGCAGCGGTCTTTACATGCTTTATATGCACCTTGAGAATATCCTCTCTGCCCTTGAGATCTGGTTTTTCAACTATAATTCTTCTGTCAAATCTACCAGGACGCAAAAGCGCCTTATCAAGCACCTCCGGACGGTTTGTCGCAGCTAATATAACAAGTCCCTTAGATGAATCGAATCCGTCCATTTCAGACAGAAGCTGGTTCAACGTCTGCTCACGCTCATCATTTGTGGATATCTGATTATCTCTCGATTTACCTATGGCGTCAATTTCGTCTATAAAAATTATACACGGCGCTTTCTGAGATGCCTGCTTGAAAAGATCTCGCACTCTTGACGCGCCGACACCAACAAACATTTCGACAAATTCGGAACCCGAAAGAGAGAAAAACGGAACATTCGCCTCTCCGGCTACGGCTTTTGCAAGAAGTGTTTTACCCGTTCCCGGCGGTCCTACAAGGAGCGCGCCCTTAGGCTGCTTAGCGCCTATAGAAGTATATTTAGCCGGATTATGCAGAAAATCTACTATCTCATCAAGCGATTCCTTAGCCTCTTCCTGCCCCGCCACATCATTGAATGTGACGCCCGTCTTATTCTCGACGTTATACATTTTCGCGTGCGACTGACCGATTCCCATTATTCCGCCGCCGCCTCCCATTCTCTTTGCCATAACTCTCATAAAGATAGTTATTATTGCATAGAGGATCACAAACGGCAGTATCCATGTGAGGAAGAAATCCAGTATAGGATTGTTATATCTCACAGGTGTCGAATATGTCACATGCTTTTCATCAAGCTTGTCAAGCAGGCGCTGATCTGCAATATATCCCGTATAATAAACAGGTCTTGACGCGTCTATCTGAGCGTCTACAGCCTCATCGCTGAGGTTCATCATTGTGAACAATCCAATGTTAGAGCTCTTGACATCATCCTCTGTCAATTCCGGCAAGCCGTATATCGTATATCTGTCTGACGATATGCTAACCTCATCGACTTCGTTATTGTCTATCATTTTAACAAACTCATCGTACGTTATTTCCATCTCACCCGATGATGAAAATGACGTGAGCAGCATATTCAGCCCGATCGTCGCCAGAACAGAAAGCAAAAGAAATATAATCAGCGGATTTTTCAACGGTTTTCCGCTGCCCTTTTTTTCATTTTTCATATTTATTTTTGTCCCTTCTGAAATCTTTTTCTGTCATATCATTTACATTATATTATTAGTAATTTTTAGTCTATCACATTTACGATCAAAATTCAACCTAATTTATATTATTTTATATCTTTTTTATAAATTATTCATAATTTTATTTTATTTTTTTATTTTAATCGTTAATTTTGATTGACTTGTATTGTTTAAAATGGTATAATGTTTCTATAGTGTCTTTTCTTATTTGAACAGGTATATAAAATAGAAGAAAGGAATAGTAAACCATGAAAAAACACATCTCATTTCTTGTAGCATTGACTATTCTTATCACGTCACTTTTTACAGCGATCCCATCGGTAAGGGCAGCATTCAGCGACGTGCCTGATGGTCACGAGTACAAGGAAGCAATCACAACACTAAACGCCTTTAATATCATAAACGGCTATACCGACGGCACATTCGCGCCTGATAAAACTATCACCCGCGCGGAATTTACAAAAATAATCGTGTATATGCTCGGCAATGGAGATTTCACAACACCAATAACGACTTTTTCAGATCTGCCGGAATCTCACTGGGCAAATGCAAATATAAAAGTTGCTTATGATAAGGGCATAGTAAACGGTTTTGAAGACGGCACGTTCCGCCCGGACGAAACCGTAACATATGAGCAGGCGCTCAAAATGGTAGTCTGCACACTCGGATACCAGGTCGATGCCGAGGCTACAGGCGGATACCCTGACGGATATCGCACTCAGGCTACTTCGCTCAAGCTGACTGACGGAATTTCAGGCAGATTATTCACTGACGGTGCTACGCG
>CALXSW010000098.1 GCA_944391255.1 uncultured Clostridia bacterium
GTTATTCCGTATTTAGCGTTCAAAAGCTTAAGCACAGCGAATTTGACCTTGTCCTTTACATCCTTTGCCTCTATCGGCATACCGCCTATAAGGACATTGAGGTTTTCGCCCTCTATTCCCTCTGTCATCTTCTTTGTCATCTGATCCTTTGCAAGATGCGGCAGAAGATCTGTTATAACAAAAACAGGATCATCATCATTTTCACCTATGCATATCTCTATCTGCTCACCGTCTGTGTTATATATAACTCCGTGCAATGCAAGAGGTATCGTAGGCCACTGATACTTCTTTATTCCGCCGTAATAATGTGTTTTTAAAAATGCCATATCAGTGTTCTCATAAAGCGGGTTCTGCTTCAGGTCGAGTCTTGGAGAATCGATATGCGCTCCGGCAATATTTACGCCGTTATGGATATCCTCTGTGCCTATTACAGCCATAAGGATATTTTTCTTTCTATTTATCTTATATACCTTATCGCCCGGCTTTAAAGACTCCAATGTGTCTATATTCACAAAACCTGCTTCCTCCGCGAGCTTTGTGCTTATCTTTACGCATTCGCGCTCTGTTTTTCCGTTGTCAAGATACTTTCTGTACTCGTCGCAGAATGCGTACATTTCCTTTTTATCGTCTTCACTCATTTCAAGATACGCGTTTTTACGCTCATATGAAAGCGACTCATATAATTCCTTATCTTCCATTTTATAACTCCTCCGGAACTTAATTATTGTTTTTATTTTATCATACTTTACACGATATTTCAAGTATATACAAGTCTTTTATTCAATATTCATACATAAAAACTGTTTTTTATGATTTATGTCGTAGTATTTAACAAAGTTAAAATATTTAGTATGTTTTTGTTGCCATAACTAAAAAAATGTGTTAAAATATTAGTGAATACATACAGGAAACGTGATTGAAATGAACGCTGAATTTATTAATAATAATATAATCATTACAGATCAAAGCGATTTTGAATTGGCGCATATTTTTGACTGTGGTCAGTGCTTTCGATTCAACGCTCAGCCTGACGGCTCATATATCGGCACCGCGCGCGCTAAAACTGTGCGTATTTCAAAGGAAAACGATGTGATAACACTCTACAGCACGTCAGAGGAGGATTTCAGATCGCTCTGGTACGATTACTTTGATCTCGGCCGTGATTACTCCGCTATAAAAAATGAGCTTACCTCATCTGATGACGAGGTAATGAAAGAGGCGGTAAAATTCGGAACGGGGATACGAATTTTAAATCAGGAGCTTTGGGAAACTGTGATCTCGTTTATAATTTCAGCGAGCAACAATATTCCGCGAATAAAGAAAATCATTGAGCTGCTTTGCGCAAACTTTGGCGAGCCGCATATATACGAGGGAAAAACTTATTACAGTTTTCCGTCTCCCGAAAAGATCGCGGCGCTCTCGCTTGATGAGCTTTCAGTGATACGCGCCGGATTCAGAGATAAATACATTCTCGACTGCGCTAAAAAAATAGTATCAGGCGATATTGATCTTGACGCTATAAGCTCAATGACGACGCCTGACGCAAAAAAAGAGCTTATGAAAATATGGGGTATTGGCAATAAGGTTTCAGACTGTATTCTGCTTTTCGGTATGCAGCGATATGACTGCGTTCCGGTCGATGTCTGGATAAAGCGCGTAATAGAATACTGCTACTTCAATAACACTGAGCAGCCGATAAAAAAAATATCCGAATTTGCAAACAGCCGATTCGGTGCTCTCGGCGGAATGGCTCAGCAGTATCTTTTCTTCTACGCCCGTGAATATAAGATCGGAACAAAATAACGGAGGAGCAAATGGTAATCAATTCAGATAATAAAATAGCTTATATCTGCAGCAGATGCGGAAACGGGATCAGACGATCTCTAAATCTTTTTTCCTTTTCCGACGGGCTTGAGCATGCGATAAGCTGTCCTGTCTGCGGCAATAATCTTGTTCGGATGAAAAAATCGAAAAAAAATTCATTCGATCTTTCCGCTAAATGTGTTTACTGCGGTGAAACGCATCATAAAATCATAAGCGCGCACGATATGCGAAGAGGTATATTCGGCGCTTTAAAATGCCCTATAGCAGACCTTGGCGCTGTTTTTTACGGAAGCAATGGTAAACAGCTTTCGGACGCGATGACTGATGTGTTCAAGGTAATGGAGGAATTGATGGCTGAATATGAAAAACCATCATCTGATCTTCAGATACGGTCAATGACCACGCAAAACAGCCATATAAAAAGCTCCATTGAACAGGAAATGCTAAACGCGTTTGGCACTCTTAACAGAGAACAGAATATTTCATGCGTATGCGGAAATACTGAAATTGCGGTCAGTATCTCTGATGACCACAAAATTCTTCTGCGATGCGCCGTTTGCGGGAAAGAGAAAAAATACGATATCACAAAGGACAACCTGTTAAGGCTTATAAATACTTCGTTTGTTGTCCTTTCGGATTAAACACGTTAAACATTTAGTTTAAATATATTGCCATACGGCAACATAAATTTTTAAGGAGGCATATTAGAATATGTTAGTTTCAGCAACAGAAATGTTAAAGAAAGCGGTAGAAGGCCACTATGCGGTTGGTCAGTTCAACATCAATAATCTTGAATGGACTAAGTCTATTCTTTTAACAGCGCAGGAATGCAATTCACCTGTTATTCTCGGTGTTTCAGAGGGCGCAGGCAAATATATGACAGGTTTTAAGACGGTTGCAGCTATGGTAAAAGCTATGATCGAAGAACTCAACATCACAGTTCCTGTAGCTCTTCATCTTGACCACGGCTCATACGAAGGCTGCTACAAGTGCGTAGCTGCCGGTTTCTCTTCAATAATGTTCGACGGCTCACACTTCCCTATTGAGGAAAATGTGGCTAAGACAACTGAGCTTGTATCGGTCGCTCATCATCTCGGAATGTCTATCGAGGCTGAGGTAGGCTCTATAGGCGGCGAAGAGGACGGCGTTGTCGGCGCAGGCGAGATCGCTGATCCGGACGAATGTAAGAAGATCGCTGACCTCGGCGTTGATTTCCTCGCTGCAGGCATTGGCAACATACACGGTAAATACCCTGAAAACTGGGCAGGACTTGACTTTGACGCTCTTGCTAAGATCAAGTCACTTATCGGTGACCTTCCTCTTGTTCTTCACGGCGGTACAGGTATCCCTGAAGATATGATAAAGAAGGCTATCTCACTCGGCGTTGCAAAAATAAATGTAAACACAGAGTGCCAGCTCTATTTCCAGGAAGCTACAAGAAAATATATCGAAGAGGGTAAAGACCTTCAGGGCAAGGGCTTTGACCCAAGAAAGCTTTTGGCTCCAGGTGCTGAAGCGATCAAGACTATTGTAAAAGAGAAAATGGAGCTTTTCGGTTCAGTAAACAAAGCATGATCGATCTGATCAGTGTAATGAGGGAACGGCAAAAGCCGTTCCCTATTTAAATCTAAAAAAGGAGTGGTTTTATATGAAAAAAAGTATAGTTGCTTTTCTTTGTGCGGCAATGATAGGCACCGCGTCAGTACCTGTGTCTTTTGCCGATACATTTGTCAATACTTCATTTACCGGCGTCTACAAGTCAGCCGGAGCAACAGATACATACGGCGCAACAATGGATATATACTTTATCGATAACAATACATTTACGATCAACTTTTCTTATATAAAAGATGGACGCGAAAGTTTTGTTTACACTTTTGACCAGGGAACATTTAACGATACTAAAGGTTCTGTAAGATTCAGCGCGATCAGATATGACGGCGCCTACACTCCTACAGGAACTATGACTCTTGAGCTGCGCGAGGACAGGATCCTTGTAAGCTGCGACACAGACGACGGAGTTCATCTCTTTAACGGCGATATGCTGCGCCAGTTTACAGCGACACCGTCAACTCCGGCGCCTCAGCCTACGCAGGACACATCAGTTCAGACACCGACGGGTGGAAATGAAACGACAAGAGGATCTGCAAGCGTTGTTATAAACGGAGTAAAATATAACTTTAACCCCGGTCAGGAGCCTTTTATACAAGATGGACGCACATACGTTCCGCTCAGAAGCGTATTCAGCACTATGGGAATGAATGTCTACTGGGCTGATTATCAGTATACTGAACAGCTTCGCGAACAGACTATTACATGCGTAAAAAATAATATAATAGTGAAGTTCTCAAGATCATATAACGATACAGGCTCCAATACATGGGCTCTTACTAAGTGGGTCGATGCTGATACTTCAAACACCGCAGCAGGCACAATGATAAACACGTCAGGAATGCAGCCAATAATCGAGAACGGAACATCATACGTTCCGCTGCGCGTTATTTCAGAAGCGTTTGGCATTGAACCGCAGTGGGACGACTCCACAAAAACTGTCATCATCAACTGCGACACGTCAAGCACAAATCAGCATACTCAGGAAACAATATCTCTTATCGAGCAGTTCTCGCCTGAAATGGCTGAGCAGTATATAACAGCTGATTTCACCGATATAGTTGTTAACTCATATCCATATTACGATAATGAATCAAAGTTCTATCTTTTTGACGCGCGCGATCAGTATGGTGAAATATATCTTAAGATCTCATACGGCGGCTATATGACAGCTATACCTAAAACAGTTTCTACTCCAACAGAAAGTGTTGGATCAACTGACGCTCCGGCCGAAACAGTTACTGAACCACCAGTCGAAACAGCGATTGAAGCTCCGGCTGAGATCGTGACTGAAACGCAGGCTGAAACTGATGTAAACAGCTCTGACACGGACGTACAGAGCACCGCTGAACCAGTTTCAGATGTATCGTCTGATGACGCATCTAAAGCTGACAATGCCGAAGAGGCAACAGAAGCACCGGCTGAAACATCAGAGCCGATATCTGAAAGCATAGAGTGATACCGCAATTTTAACATTTATAAGCTGAATAATAATACGAAAAGGTGGCGCTGCAAAACTTACGTTTTGCGCACCACCTTTTTAGTCCTCTTTTTATTGT
>CALXSW010000099.1 GCA_944391255.1 uncultured Clostridia bacterium
TATGCTCCCAGCCTGTAAGATCAGGATACAGCTCAAGGCTGCCGTTTACAAGGCTTTCATCTATAAGCAGCGATGATTCACTGCCGCTGAATACCGGGTATGCTGTTTCGCCGTAAAGCTCTCGACCGGTGAAGTAATCTGTTTCGCCGTATTCCTCTTTTGCAGCCTCAAACGCGTCGCCCGATGTGCTGCCTAAGATAAGCGAGTCAACATACGATTTCATAAGATTGCGGCTGTAATCAGCCATTACACTGTTGTAAAAACCTATTACGGACTCTGCTGCTGACGCTATTATAGCGTCTGACATGCTGCTGTCTGCCGAGTCGTTTTTACCCTCAAGCTCACAGTTTTCAGAAAATACGAACGATCCGTCAAGCTCGCCGTTGCTGTAATAATATTCCCAGAAGTCAGGGAGTATCGTGTACATAGTGCCGCCCTGAACGCTCATTTTGCCTATGTTCATGAGCTTTAAGTCTATTGAATACTGATCATCTTTATCGAGAGTCGATTCCTCATGAAGGATTATAGACGCGAGATTTTTTTGTTCTGAGTTTGACGTGTCAGTATATGTATAATATGAGCCGTGGCCGCTGAAAACGATTATCTCGTAATCATCAAGATTTTTATAAACTTCAACTGTAGGCTCCCAGTTTACTGACGCGCTCAGTCCCGCTTTATTCCAATCATCTTCTACCCCCTGATAAAACGGCTGTCTGTATGAAAGAGAATCCCATGCCTGGTCAAACGACCACAATATTACTGCATGGATATTTTCAAGCTCCGGATTATATACGATCGTATCATCGTCAGCCCCGTCACCAGTATTGCTGTCAGATCCCTCATCAGTTTCCGTACCGTCGCCAAAATCTATCTCAACGCGATCCGCGATCTGTATAGGCTCTGAATTTAATGCGTTTTCATCTCCGCCGTTCTGCTCTTCATTCCAGTCCTTGAAGCATACGCCGCCGAGAACGCCCGATTCATAAATAAAAGTGAATGAGCAGTTTTCATCATCTGCTGTTATAGAACCGGATCTTATAAGACCTCTGCTTTCAAGATCTTTAAGTATGGTTTCAGCTAAGGTCTTTCTGTCGCTGACAGACATTTCCTCGTATTCATCAATTCCAAAAAGATCGTCTTCTATAGTGAGATCAACAGTTTCCATATTTTTAAGCTGTTCATCTGTTATATCTCCTATGACATTTACAGAAAGTCTGTTTGATGCCATGCTTTCACTTCCGAGAGCTACAGCCTGGAAAGTATACATTATTTCCGATGCTGTATTAATTTCAGCTCTGCAGGTGTATATATTGTCGTTTGAAAGCTCGTCGCCGTTTTCTGAATACATTCCGTCATCAGACATCGTCATTATAGGATTTGCATTCTGATCATACAGAGTGATCGATGAAAAGCTGTTATCGCTGTTTAATATTTCAGCATAGAAAGTGACTGTTTCGCTGTCGCCGACAACTATATTTGTCTTATCGGCTGTAAGTCTTATTGACGTTTCTTGTGAGTCCTCATTTTCGTTTGAGTTATCACCGTTTTCATTATCGCTCTCAGCTTCTTTCCAGCCTGCGTACAATGTCATATTTTTTGATACGGTGTCTGTTTCGGGATCAAACGGTTCTGTGCATGATTCATCGGTGAACCATCCCTCGAATGTGTATCCATCACGCGCAGGAGCGTCAGGCTCTGTTATTTTGCCGCCTTTTTTTATTTTCTGCTCATCAAGAGGCGCTGCAGCGTCTTCATAATTGAGATCAAACGAAACGGTATATTTTACAGTGGACGAAGAGATGCTGCCGCCTCCACCGCCGCCGCTTGATGTATTGATCGTGTATTTAAACTCTGCTGTGTCGCTCGATATTGCTCCGCCAAGAACAGTTATGGCTTTGATCTGAGTCGTTCTACTTATCGTGATAGCGCCTGTATATTTTACGCCGTATACAGCAGGATCTGATCCGTCGGCTGTGTAGTATATTTCGGCGTCTTTATTATCGGTCAAAAGCTCTATTTTCTGTGAGCCGGAATATGTGCCGCTGCTTTTTGAGGCGGAAGGCGGCGTTATTGTCGCTTTTAATCCGTTATATACCATAACAGCAATATCGCCCCTGTCCGATGGCTCTCCTTTGCTGCCCGTAAGCTTATCGGTTATATTCTTTTCATCTGCTATTTTGATATATGGAGCCGACCAGTCATCGGGATCACTCTTTATATCCTCGTCAAATCCGAACGCGCATACGACCATTTTTAATGCTTCCTCATATGTGACATTATCCTCCGGTCTAAATGTGCCGTCGCCGTATCCGTTTACAATTCCTGAGTCCACAGCTGTTTTTATGTATCCGCACGCCCAGTGCGAGCTGTCTACATCATTGAAATCTGTTATATCATAATTAGTATTATCAGGCAGATCGCCTGTCATTCTGCATATTATCGCTGTCATTTCAGCGCGCGTTATATTGTTTTCAGCTTTGAAGGTATCATCCTCATAGCCCTCTAAAATATATAGCTCTGACAATGCCTCTGCCGCGTCTGAATAATATTCCGTGCCGTCTATATCGGTAAAAACTGTTTCACCTGCCGCAAATGAGCTTGTCGGAACGACAGATGCTGCAATAGCGGCTGACATAAATAAATATGTGATCTTTTTCATTGTAAAAGCATCCTTTCTGAATAGATCTTTATATCGCTTAAAATTTAATAACTTATTTATAACGAAAAAATAGTCACATAAAACAAGACTTACATCCTACTATAATTATACTTCAATAAAAAAGTTATGTCAAGTGAAACAGCTCTAAATTTTGTTAAAATTAAACAAAAACACATGGTACTGATAATAAAAATACCATGTGTTTTTTTTGGAGTATCGCTCCTGTTTTTGATCTATTTGATTTTACATTGCGGCATACATGCTGTAAAGCGAGCTGTATATTCCGCCTTTTTCAACGAGCTCCTTATGTGAGCCCTGTTCTTCTATTCCGTTTTCTGTAAGAACGAGTATCGTGTCGGCATTTTTTACAGTTGTGAGACGGTGAGCTATAGTTAGAACCGTTCTGCCGTGCGCGAGACGGTCGAGAGATTCCTGAACGACTCTCTCGCTTTCGTTGTCAAGCGCCGATGTCGCCTCATCAAGAATTAGTATAGGCGGATTCTTAAGGAATACGCGCGCTATAGATATTCTCTGTTTCTGTCCGCCAGACAGCTTGACTCCGCGCTCACCGACATATGTGTCATATCCGTTTGGAAGTGACTCTATAAAGTCATGAGCTCCTGCCGCCTTTGCCGCCTCGATTATTTCATCACGTCCGGCACCCGGCTTGCCGTATTCTATATTTTCAAGAACTGTGCCTGAAAACAGGTAAACGTCCTGCTGTACAACGCCTATAGATTTTCTCAATGATTTGAGCGACACGTCTTTTATGTCGATCCCATCTATAAGGATACGTCCCTCTGTTACATCGTAAAATCGCGGTATGAGATTGCACATCGTAGTTTTTCCGCCGCCCGACGGTCCTACAAGAGCAAAGCTCTTTCCTTCAGGGATATGTATGTTGACACCGCTTAATATATTTGTATTGTCATCGCTGTAATGGAACGACACGTTATCAAAAACTATATCGCCCTTTACGTCATTAAGCTCCGCCGCGTCATCTTTTTCTTTTATATCGACAGGCGCGTCCATTATTTCGCAGAATCTTTCTATGCCTGTCATTCCGCGCTGGAACTGCTCTGTAAACTGTATTATAGTTCTTATAGAAGCGAACAACGAGCTGACATACAAGAGATAAGCTGTGTAATCTCCCGGCTCTATCTGTGCTTTCGTGAGGAAAAGAGCGCCTGTAA
>CALXSW010000100.1 GCA_944391255.1 uncultured Clostridia bacterium
TATCAACAGGTACCAGCACCTGCAGAAGGCAATATATTCAAACGTGAATGGCTTAGCAATATGTTCACAGCACCGCCACATCTATCGATGATCATACAAAGCTGGGACCAACCGTTTACGAAATCAGAAGGCAGTGCAAAATGTGCGGGAATAGTAATGGGTCGTACTGGATCACAGATATATATACTTGATGTTGTAAATGATAAGATGGAGTTCACGGAAAGTGTAGCCGCTATGAGAATACTAACAGCCAAGTGGCCAAAAGCACGCGCTAAGGTGGTTGAGAATAAAGCTAACGGACCTGCGATCGTATCACTGCTTAAGAAAGAGATTCCTGGGCTTGTTGAGTATAATCCTAAAGGAAGCAAGGAGGAAAGAGCGATAAGCGTTACACCTTATTTCGAGGCAGGTAATGTGTTATTTCCACATAATGCTCCATGGGTGCATGATTTAATTAATGATCTACTTATATTTCCAAAAGGCGTTTATAAGGATACTGTGGATGCGTTGGTGCAGGGTATTTTATATTTGATGGATAAGCCGGCGGTTACAGGACCGCCAAAGTCACAAGTCTCCTTGAAACAGGAGAGCTACTGGCGAAGATAGGTGAAGAGGGGAGATACAGAGTGTGAGTCAAATAAGAGAACTTGGCCGCCTCGGTCAAAAACGTTACGGAGGATTTTTCTATGAGGAATTTCTCCGTGAGCTGCAGGGACAAAGAGGTATAGCAAAGTATAAAGAAATGAGTGAGAATGATGATATTATAGGCGGAGTTTTCTTTGCTATAAAAATGCTCATACGGCAGGCAACATGGGACATACAAGAGTCAGGGAATAAGTCTATAGATAAAGAGTGTGCAGACTTTGTGTTAAGTTGCATGGATGATATGAGTGATACGTGGACAGACACCGTCAGTGAGATATTGTCATTTTTAATCTATGGCTGGAGCGCACATGAAATTGTTTATAAGCGCAGATGCGGCCGGAGCAAGGATAAGAGATTAAACAGCAAGTTTAATGATCATTTGATCGGATGGCAGAAACTTCCGATAAGAGCGCAGGAAACGCTGTACGAGTGGAGATACGAACCGGGTACAGATGATTTATTGGCCATGATACAGCAGCCACCGCCGGATTATGGGCTCATAGAAATACCTATAGATAAACTGTTGCTATTCAGGACGGAGAGTAGGAAGGGAAGCCCAGAGGGGCGAAGTCTGCTGCGAAATGCGTATCGTGACTGGTATTTCAAGAAGCGCATACAGGAGATAGAAGGTATAGGTATAGAACGCGACCTTGCAGGCTTGCCGGTTATGACAGCACCCGAAGGTGTGAATATATGGGATGACAATGATCCTGAAATGGCCATGATGCGGCAGGAAGCAGAACGACTTATAGCGAATATCCGGCGCGATGAAATGGAAGGTATTGTAAAACCACATGGCTGGGAGCTCGAATTATTATCCACCGGAGGTCAGCGTCAGTTTGACACAAGTAAGATTATAGACAGATATGATACACGTATGGCAATGACTGTAATGGCAGATTTCGTGCTATTAGGTCATCAGCAGGTCGGCAGTTTCGCGCTATCAAGCGATAAGACTGAACTGTTCGGAACAGCTATAGGTGGTTTTTTAGATATAATATGCGAGGTGTTTAACAATAACGCTATACCAAAGCTTATAGATATAAAGGGTGATGATTTTAATGGAATCACAGACTATCCCAAGATGATACATGGAGATATTGAGAAAGAAGACCTTGACAAACTGGGGACGTTCCTTGAACGTACGGCAAGCACCGGTCTTTTAATTCCGGATGAAGGTATTGAGGATCATATAAGACAGGTCGCAGGTCTTCCTGAACGTTTGAACGAATGGAATAATGATCAATTGAGCGGCGATATAGAATATGAAGAGGTGAGTGAGACCGCAAAAAGAGCATTGGGGAGAATCGACTGATGAGAATTGTATTTACTGCTCCTAAGCTTGTACCGCGTTCTATGAGAAAAATTGCATCAAATGGAACAACTGTAATTAAGTCGAACAATAAAGGTAGACTTGCAGCAGAAAAGCTCAAGGAATTTCTTAATACAGAAACACCGCGCACAGCAGAAATTCTTCAGAAAATGTACAGCAATCAGAAGAACGCGATTACATATGCTGAATTGAGAGAGGCTGTGGTCAATGGATACATGAGTGAGGACACGTTTAAAACATGGCAGGAAGACTATTCACGGTTTGTTGTTCAACATTTAGAACCGCTGTGGAAGAGCGCTATCAGATCACGGGCATCAGAGCTTGAGGCAGCCTTGAGGACAAAACCAGGAGGATTTTATTTCGACCCAACAGAGCGGAGTATTCAGGATTGGATAAGCAAGAATGGAGCGAGCTGGGTGACAAACCAGAGTCTTGAGAGTAGGAAAGCAATTAAAGCTATGCTTTCTTATGCTTCATCGGGTGCATATACTCCAGATGAACTTGCGAGAATAATACGCCCAACGATAGGACTTACAACATTACAAGCTGATGCGAACAGAAAATATTATGATAAAGTAAAAAGGCAGCTTGAGGAGAACCATCCGCGAATGAAGCAAGGTGCAATAGAGAAAAAAGCACGTGAGGCAGCATTGAAATATGCCGAAAAACAGCAGCGGGAAAGAGCTAAGACAATAGCTAATACTGAGCTTTCGATGGCGTATCACCAAGGGATGGACGAGGCAATAAAACAGGCGCAAAAGCAGGGCATTATAGGACCTATGAAAAGACGATGGTTGTCATGCCCTACAGATCCATGTGAGTTATGCGTAAAATTAGGGGGACAGACAATCGATATGAATGATGAGTTTGAAGCTCCTATGAAAACGGATAAAAACGGAAATAATGCTCCTATGAAATGGAAATCTCTATTCCCGGGTTCGCATGCTGTGCCTCCGGCACATCCGAGATGCCACTGCGGAGTTGAATACATAGAGGTAAGCATGCCTGAATCATCTGTCATTACTCCATTTTTTAATCAGGAATCCTCACAAAAACCGAAACCATCAGAACAGAATAATGACAATTATATATTTGTTCCGGAGAATGGTGATAACATGTCAAAGCCGTTTGTTGGCGGCGATCGTTTACCGAAGTATGGACATAAGGATATGGTAACAGTTAATAATAATAAAAAAATAACTGTCAAAAGGGTTATGAACAGTCACTATGATATGTTTGCTGACGCTGAAAAGCCAAACACAAAAGCTGTTAAACTTACTGAAAGACTTTTAACAGATATTAGCGATAAACTACCTTTGGGTGTAGTTATTCCACCGGTCGCTGTTTTGGATTTTAAACAAAACGATATAAATGGAAAAGTAGGTAGAGACGCTATAGGAATGTATGACAGAAACAGCAACATGCTATTCCTTAACAGTATGTATGATACAGAAAATAAAATTGTTGATTTTGTGACAAGGAATGACGGCTATTTTGCCAATCAGACTGTATATGCTCCTTTGTTACATGAATTAGGGCATGCGAGATTTGAAATATTAGTAAAATCTATTGCAAAAAAACATGGCTTGAGTTATAATAAAGCTAAAGAACTCATACATCAAAAAATGGATGAGGTGCTTAAAATATATAAATTTAAAAGTGAAGTTCCGTTGAAAAGATTTTTGAGCAACTATGCTCATGATGGAATGGAAAGGCATCTTATTCAAGAGGTTTATGCTGAGGCATTTTCAATAGAGAATGAGGATAATGATTTAAAGGATGATATATTGCAGGTCTTATATGACTTATTGAAAGGATAATAGCTATGTGGCAGCCGGATAAAGAAACAATGAAAAGACTAAAAGAGCTTGAGGATATATACAGTCAGTATGAAATAACAGTATTTGACCCACATTATAGAACTACGCTTGTTTCTGATGCACCACAAGAGGCATGGGATGCATTTAATGAACGAGCAAGAATATGGAATGCAGCAATTTCATAAATAAAGAAGTGGAATAAAAACAGAATATCACTGCACGCATCAGAGGCGTGCTTTTTGTTTGCACAATTTTAAAATATAAAATTAGAGGAGTAAATAAATGAAAGATATCAATTATGTAGAGACAGGGGATATAACAGGTTCTTTTAAGATTGCGAAAGCAGATCCTGAAAAACATATTGCATTCGGTTGGGCTTATGAATCCGTTAAAGAAAATGGCAAGCAGGTGCAGGATCACAGCGGCGATATTATTGATATAGACGAGATAGAAAATGCAGCATATAACTATGTGAAGCTGTTTGGCGACGGCAGCGAGATGCACAAGCGAGGAGGAATAGGCACCGTAGTAGAAAGTATGGTATTTACCAAAGAAAAAATGAACGTGCTGGGAATCCCTGAAGGAAGCGTGCCTCAGGGTTGGTGGATAGGTATATATATATCGGATTCAGACGTTTGGGAGAAGGTTAAAAGTGGTGCTTATAAAATGTTTTCAATCGAAGGTACTGCAAAACGCGTACCTGTTGAAGAAAAATAATTTTGGTAGACAAAGGGCAAAAAGCCTTTTTGTTTATAAAAATAATTCAGGAAGGAGGAGAACAGATGCCTAATAAGTTGACTGAACTGACGGTTAGGAAAATTGCGCTTGTCGATGAAGGAGACAACCCCGAAGCAAATATACTTATATTCAAAAACAAGTCTACTGAACCACCAGAAGAAGGTGATGAGTATGATGAGGCGAGTATATTAAGCCGACTCGCAAGGGCTTTAGCGAGAGTTTTAGGGATTGATGATAATGATAGCAGCAAAAACAACAAGTCTATAGACGAGCAAGTACCGAAGGAGAGAACTGTGTTTGAAAACGAGAATAAAAATGATGATTCTCAAAATGAGGACAGTGATATTTCCGATGGAGTGGAAGCTGCTAATAAGGAAACCGATAAAAGCAAGGACAAACGATGTGCAAAAAATTGCAAAACAAGGAAAGGGGATTTAATTGATATGAGTAAAATCGATGAAAGCAAGCTGACGCCCGAAGAACGTGCACAGCTTAAAGAAATTCTAAGAAAAGCGTCTATAGATACCGAAGATACCGAGGACGATGACGAAAAAAAGCAGCTTGATAGTGGAAAGAAGAGCGAAGCTGATAACACGCCTGATGGAAATGAGGACATCTATAAGGGAATACATCCGGCTGTAAAGGCAGAGCTTGAATCACTGAAAAAATTTCGCTGTGAAGCAGAGGATAGAGAATTTCTGGAAATAGCAAAGCGTTATGAGATCATAGGCAAGAAGCCGGAAGAGCTGGCTAAGAGTTTAAAGACTCTGAAAAAGGACGGTGGCTCTGCATACGATGAAATGAT
>CALXSW010000101.1 GCA_944391255.1 uncultured Clostridia bacterium
GGTGGCAGGCGGAGTTTCAGCAGGTCTGTATATATATAAGAATACGGACAAAGCGGTCGTTACGGAGGTAACTCCGGCGCCTACAGTTGAAGCACCTACGGTTATGCCAACTGTTATGACTTCGCCAAGTCCTTCACCGGCGCCATCTCAGTCGGCGGCACCGGCAAACGGAACATCGGGAAGCAGTTCATCATCAGGCGGATCAGGCTCTGTATCATGGCGTCCTACAGGCGGCTCATCGTCATCAGGCGGCGGTTCATCATCTGGTGGCTCATCATCGGGATCAAGTTCGTCATCGGGCAGCAGCTCATCATCGTCCTCAAAGGGAAGCAGCTCATCATCAGGCAGCTCGTCAAGCAGCAAGCCGCAGACTTCTACGGCTGCAACGGGCGGAGTATACAGTGCACCGGGCGGTTTCTCAAACGGCAAATTTAATGCTGCGCTAATAACAGGCGGAGAGGTCATAGACACAGGCTCAAAGAAATATATGACGTTCACATATGAGGGAACGACGTATTATGCAAATGTTGACAGCGGCTCATATACGGAATATATAAAGGGTAAACCGTTTACAATAAAAGCGTTCCCTACGAGCGAATATTATAACGGTCATGTTGTATATGAGATAACTTCTATAACAAATTATAACGGAAGCTATATATTCCCTACATCGGGATATAAGGCGCTCACAGAGGCTGATCTCAAGGGAAAGACAGCAAAAGAGCTTGCATTGGGCAGAAATGAGATCTACGCAAGACATGGCCGCACATTCAAGACAAAGGAATATCAGGAATATTTCAACAGCTGTTCATGGTACTCGCCGAATCCGGCATATGATTATTCAGATGACAGCAGCAACCTGAATTCTATTGAAAAGGCAAATGTAAAGCTTATAAAAGAATATGAGGATAAATTGAACTAATTATGATCGAAGACCAGTTTTCAAGAACTGCGACATTGTTAGGAGAAGAATCCGTAAACCGACTCAAAAACAGCCGCGTGGCTGTTTTTGGCGTTGGAGGGGTAGGCGGATTTGTAGTTGAAGCTCTCGCAAGGTGCGGAGTCGGCAAGCTGACTCTTTTTGACAGTGACGATGTCGCGGAATCAAATATAAACAGACAGATAATAGCGCTCCATTCCACGGTCGGGAAGAAGAAGACCGAGGTCATGCGCGACAGGATCGCGGATATAAATCCGGCGGCTGAGGTAGTGTGCAACAATGTGTTCTATCTGCCGGAGAATGCGGACGAATATGATTTTTCGGAGTACGATTATATCGTTGACGCGGTAGACACTGTATCGGCAAAGCTTGAGATCATAGAGCGCGCTTATAAAATGGGAATACCTGTTATAAGCTCTATGGGAACGGGAAACAAGCTTGACCCTACGCGGCTTGAGATAGCGGATATATACGAAACATCAGTATGCCCTCTCGCGCGCGTTATGAGACGTGAGCTTAAGGCGAGAGGCGTAAAAAAGCTAAAGGTAGTCTATTCTAAGGAGGAGCCGAAAAAGGGCAGCGGACGCGTTCCGGCGAGCTGTTCGTTTGTTCCGTCGGTGGCAGGGCTTATAATAGCGTCGGCTGTTGTTCGGGATATTTGCGGTATTTAGACCTTGTAAGAAAAAAACAGTTGCATATAATAATCAGATATGGTATAATCTATATGCGTTGGTCTGGCGTCGGAAAAACACCGGATCAGCGCGTAAATCATATTCCGGACATTTTATGGCGCGGTCATAGAATGGTTATGGAGATGCATATATATAATTTAAGGGATTACAGAAGGATCAGTTAATGTACATACAAAAGGTATTATCAAACGGAATACGCGTCGTTGCGGAGAAAATACCATATGTGCGATCGGTGTCGATAGGCGTATGGATAGGCAACGGCTCGAGATATGAGAAAAAAGAGGAAAACGGCATGTCGCATTTTATAGAGCACATGCTGTTCAAGGGAACAGAGCGGCGCACAGCGGAGCAGATAGCGGTGGAAATGGATTCGGTGGGCGCTCAGTTAAACGCGTTCACGACAAGGGAAAGCACATGCTTTTACGCTAAGATACTGAATGAATATGTGGAAACTGCGATAGATATATTATCTGATATGCTGTTCGGGTCAAGGCTTTCAGAACGAGATATGGAGCTTGAGCGCAGAGTCGTGTGCGAGGAGATAGCGATGTACGAGGACAGTCCGGAGGACGTGGCATACGATATGTTCAGCGAGGCTGTATGGGGCGATTCTCCGATGGGCAGGACTATACTCGGCACAGCAAAAACGCTCTATGATATAACGCCGGACAAGATGCGCGAATATATCGCGTCGCATTACACGAGTAAAAACATGGTCATAGCCGTTTCGGGAAGCTTTGATGACGGAATATTTGACGAGCTTGAAAAGTGGTTCGGAACGAGAAAGATACGCGATAATGAGGTGTGCTGCGAGCCGGTCAGCTATATCGCGAGAAATATGTACAGAGAGCGCGATTTTGAGCAGATACAGCTTATAGCCGGATTCAAGGGAATAGATATAATGGATAATTCCGTGTATCCGCTGCTTGTGTTCAATAACGTGTTTGGCAGCGGAATGTCATGCAGACTTTTCCAGAACATAAGAGAAAAATATGGATTGGTATATTCAATTGGCGCGGGACACAGCGCGTATTCCGGCACAGGCACGTTTGACGTTTCAGCCGCCACAACAAAGGAAAACGCCGAAAAGGTCGCGGAGCTTATCGTCGACGAGATCAAAAAAATAAAAAGCGAGAAGCTTACAGATGATGAGATAGAACGCGCGAAGATACAGCTTAAGGGAAATTATATACTGTCAAATGAAAATGTCAGCGCGAGAATGCAGACGCTGGGCAGAACGATGCTTTTAAACAAGCCTCTGAAACGTCAGGACGAGGTTATTGACGAGATAATGGCAGTAGATCAGGAGAGCGTGTCGGAGATCATAGACAGGGTAACTGATATATCCACGTTAAGCGTCATAGCGGCGGGACATATTTCAGGAATAGGAGAATTGTTTAAATTCTGATACAGGAGCGGCTATATTTGTAAAAAATTTGCAATTATTATGTGATATTTGAAATTATCTTGAAAAAAGACTTGATTTTTAAGCGAATTTGTTATAAAATATATGTATACGCTAACATATGAAAAGCTTATCCGCCTTATTTACATCTGTTACGCGTTTAAAGCTAATTATGTAAGGAGTGAAGAAAATGGAATTTAATGAGACGATGAAAATCAATCTTGAATTTGATAAATCGCAAGAGGTAAGAGAGATAGTGTCTCAGGTATACGAGGCATTAAAGCTTAAAGGATATGATCCTATAAGCCAGATCGTGGGATACATTTTGTCCGATGACCCTACATACATAACAAGCTATAACGGCGCAAGAAATAAGATCGTAAAGCTGGAGCGCGATGAGCTGCTTGAGGAGTTTGTTAAGAATTATATACGAGAGCTTTAAAAAGGACAGTTTGACGCTGCCGCTTATGCGGCAGCGTTTTCATATTTCATATTTTAAATAAACATTTTTCGCGTTATACAAGGAGAGAAAATGAGTTTTATATACAGTGACGATAATAAACGTTATCACACATGGAATTATCATCTAAGACACAGGTTCGGCTGCAAGGTCATGAAGATAGCGCTGAACGCCGGATTTACATGCCCTAATATAGACGGTACAAAGGGTTACGGCGGCTGCACATACTGTTCAGGCTCAGGCAGCGGGGATTTTGCCGGAAATCCTGAGGAATCTATAGTGCGTCAGTTTGAGGGGATAAAGGACGCCATGCACAGCAAATGGAAGCAGGGCAAGTATATGCCGTATTTTCAGGCGCATACTAACACATATGCTGATGTAGATGTGCTGAAAAAATATTATGAGCCGGCGCTCCGTCAGCGTGATGTCGTAGGCTTGAGCATAGCCACAAGGGCGGACTGCCTGCCTGATGATGTGCTTGATTATCTTTCGGAGCTGAATGACAGAACGTACCTCATAGTCGTGCTGGGACTTCAGAGCATATATGATGAAACAGGAGAGCGGATAAACAGGTGTCATACGTTTGATGAATTTTTATCGGGCTATAATAAGCTTAAAGAACGAGGTATAAACGTATGTGTGCATCTGATAGACGGACTTCCGGGTGAAACACCGGAAATGATGGTTAGATCAGCCGAGGTGGTGGGGGAGCTTGAGCCGCACTGCGTAAAGCTGCATCTGCTGCATATATTGAAGGATACAGTCATGGCAAAGCAGTATGAGGAAGGGCAATTCAGACTTCTCGAAAGAGATGAATATGTGGACATAATTGTGAGGCAGCTTGAGGTGCTGCCGCCTGAAACGGTCATACAGCGTCTTACGGGTGATGGCGGAAGAGAAAGCCTTATAGGCCCGATGTGGAGCCTTAAAAAGTTTGAGGTACTTAATGCCATTGATAAAGAGATGGAAAAAAGAGATACATGGCAGGGTAAGGCATTGACAAAAAAATAAAAATATTGTATAATATATTCATATAGTAATGAAAGGGGACTGTTCTGATGGCAGATATACAGTGTGTTTCATGCTCGTATAATAAGAAGATCCTGCAAAAATTAAAGACGGAAGTTCCTGATGAAGAAACGATCACAAGACTTTCGGACACGTTCAAAATGTTTGGCGACAGCACGCGCATAAGGATATTGTGGACTCTTTTTGACAGCGAGCTTTCAGTTTCTGAGATATCGGATAAGCTCGATATGAGCCAGTCGGCGATAAGCCATCAGCTCAGAACGCTTAAGCAGGCGCGGCTTGTGAAAGCGAGAAGAGACGGCAAGAACACATTCTATTCTCTTGACGATGACCATGTTAAGCGGATAATAGAGCAGGTCCTTATACATGTGGAGGAAAGCAAATGACATACAGCACAGTTATATTTGATCTTGACGGCACGCTTTTAAATACGCTCGATGACCTTGCAGCAAGCGTGAATTACGCGATGCGCGAGATGGGTTTTCCGGAGCATAAGACAGACAGTGTAAGACGGTTTGTCGGTAATGGAATAGCTCTTCTTATAGAGCGAAGCGTTCCGGAGGGAACGAGCGAGGCTGATTATAAAAAGACGTATGAGCTGTTCAGAAATCATTACGCGGAGCATTGTCTTGACCGCACAGCGCCTTATAGCGGGATATTAGACATGATGAAAAAACTGCGTGATATGGGCTGTAAAATAGCGGTCGTTTCTAACAAGGTGGATTTTGCGGTACAGAAATTATGTAAAGATTTCTTCCCGGGGCTTATCGATGCGGCAGTAGGCGACTCGCCGAAAACGCGCACAAAGCCTGAGGCGGATATGGTAATAAAAGCACTTGAGATGATGGGTGTAAAAAATGACGGAAGCTGCGTGTATGTCGGAGACATGGACGTTGATCTTAAAACAGCTGAAAATTCGGATATGGATTGTATTTCAGTCAGCTGGGGGTTCCGTTCGAGGACGGAGCTTGAAAGCTGCGGCGCGGCGATGATCGCGGACGATCCTGAAATGATAGTAGAAATTTGTTCGGGGAATATAAGGATGTAGAAAACAGGTCATATCTGAAAGATAATAAAAATGCGGAGCGGCGGATCTTGGAGATCCTGCCGCTCCGTATTTTTTATTTCTGATAATCAAATATTTTATGGTTGGTTGAGAAAAATTTGAGATTAGAATCAAAATAGAGATGGGAAGTGTTTCCTTCCGTTATTTTTTGTCCGTTTTCGATCTTATTTCGTGAATCCCATGTTGTATCGACAATTACCCAGTGATCGTTCAGATATACCTCGTTCCATGCGTGATTTGCCTCCGCGGCTGAAAGATTGTTCTCGTTCCACTTGCTGTCCGATGAGCCAAGCACGCCTAAGGCGTAACCTGTGACGACGTTGCACGGTATGGATACTGAGCGGCAGAGCGCGGCATAAAGGTTGGCATATCCAAGGCAAACGGCGCGCTTTTCTGTCAGAACATCGCTTGCTACGTATGGAGCGTTGTTGTAGTTTTCGTATATGCTGTCCTCGTCATAGTATATATTTTCACATACCCAGTCATGTATAGCGAGAGCCTTGTCGTAGTCTGTTTCGATGCCGGCTGTGATAGATGCGGCTGTCTGGACTATCTCGTCAAGGTCTGAACAGACGGAATAAGTGCTTTTAAGAGCGGCGCTCTTTGATTTTGGCTTTTCAAATAATTCTCTGTTGTTCTCAAATACGGGCGGCACCTCAATAGACGGCGTCCCCGTTTCGTCATACGTTATATAAATATAATTCACTATATACCCCGTATACTGCCCGTATCTCTCCGGACCGGTAAAAACAGTGAATTGATATGATGTGTCGGGTATATCAAGTAAAGAGGCGTAGGAGCCGTCTGAGTTCGTTTCACCGGTCGCTTGATAAAGCACCTCGCCCGACTCGTCAAGAAATCTGTACACTATGTATTTTTCGGACGGTTCGTTGTTTATTCCGTATACGCTGAGCTTGTTATCGTCTGTTATCTGAACTGATATATTGCAGTCAGGATAAAACGAGAGTGCGCTGTCACTGCTGTAATATATATTATTCGCCACGTCCTCGGCTGAGATCTGGACTTCTGTGCCTTTTATCTCCGCGATTATTTCCCGTATTGTTGGAAGATGGGAAACGGCCTCATTCATATAATCTGACGCGTCGCTTATGTATTCAACAAGGAACGGATAATTTGTTTCAAGGTAGGGGATGTATTTGCCTATATCCTTGAAAAAACGCGTTTTGGCATTTATGAAAATCGCCGCAAGCAGAATGAGGACGATCAGAATGAATGTCCGCTTAAAAATTTTCATTTTACAACCTCCCGTGCGGCTGACAAACTTTAAATGCCGCATTATCGTTGACCGTTAAATAATAATATTAAGGTCAGAGGATATATATTCCGATTAAATAAAAAAGAGACGCATAATATTGCATCTCTTATTTTGGAGCGGAAGACGAGATTCGAACTCGCGACGTTCACCTTGGCAAGGTGACGCTCTACCACTGAGCCACTCCCGCGTATGGTGCCTCCGGGTGGAATCGAACCGCCGACACAGGGATTTTCAGTCCCTTGCTCTACCGACTGAGCTACAGAGGCATTCTTAAGAAAAAAATAAAATGCCACGACCTAAACATATTCAAGCCGCAGCATCTTAACTGGAGGCGCCACCCGGATTTGAACCGGGGGATAAAGGTTTTGCAGACCTCTGCCTTACCACTTGGCTATGGCGCCATTGGAGCGGAAGACGAGATTCGAACTCGCGACGTTCACCTTGGCAAGGTGACGCTCTACCACTGAGCCACTCCCGCATACCGTACAATTATGATACCATACACTAAAGCTTTTGTCAATATTTTTACCGTAAATTTGTCTGCTGAAATTTTTTCTGTTATTTTTAAGAAATTTGGTACTAAATCTACTTTACATCCGTTTAAAAACAATGTAAAATATAGTATATATTATAATGTCTGTTTTTACAAATTTTGAAAGGATAAGATGATATGCAACAGGTCAGAAGAATTTTTGTTGAAAAGAAAAAAGGGTTTGATATTGAAGCTCAGGGCGTACTTGCCGATCTCAAGGAAAACCTGTCAATAGGCGGTTTGACGGGCGTTAGGGTTCTAAATAGGTATGATGTGTCCGGAATTTCGGATGAGGAGTATCTGCGCGCAAGAGGCTTAATCTTTTCTGAGCCACCTGTGGACAATGCTTACGACGAGGAGATTACAGTTCCTGCAGGCGACAAAATATTTGCTGTGGAATATCTGCCCGGACAATTTGACCAGCGCGCTGCAAGCTGCGCAGAATGTATTTCCATACTTACCGAAAAGGACCCGCCCTCTGTCAGGTCTGCAAAAGTTTACATACTCTCCGGCAACATATCAGACAGCGAACTTGAAAGCATTAAAGAATATATTATTAACCCCGTTGAAGCACGCAGCGCCTCGCTTGACAAGCCTCTATCCCTTGAGATGACAGCAAGTGTTCCCGCTGATGTTGCAGTAGTAGACGGTTTTTGTGATATGTCGGCTGAAGAATCTGATGAATTTATAAAAAAGATGGGTTTTGCTATGGATAGTGATGACCTTGCGTTCTGCCGCAATTATTTTTCCGAAACCGAAAAACGAAATCCTACAGTAACAGAACTAAGAATGATTGATACCTACTGGTCCGATCACTGCCGGCATACCACTTTCTCTACAAAAATCAACAATGTAATTATACCTGACGGCGAGTATTCCTCGCTTATAAAAGATGCATACAATGAGTATTTAAAAGCAAAATCTGAACTTTACGCGCCGGAGCGCGATATTTGCCTTATGAATATGGCTACAATCATCGTAAAGCAGCTTAAAAAGCGCGGGCTTTTGAAAGAAATTGATGAATCGGAAGAAATAAATGCATGCAGCATTGTTGTTCCGGTGGATGTAGATGGAAAAGACGAGGATTGGCTCATAATGTTCAAAAACGAAACGCATAACCATCCTACCGAAATAGAACCCTTCGGCGGCGC
>CALXSW010000102.1 GCA_944391255.1 uncultured Clostridia bacterium
AACATACCTAAGAGTTTATATGTAGTGGTACACTCGGTGGGATTCGAACCCATGGCCTCAGGAGTCGGAGTCCTGCGCTCTATCCAGCTGAGCTACGAGTGCGCGTAATAAAGCGCGCATAATAAGCTGCACGCTCTCAAAAAAATAAATATGCATTGATGATATAAACGTCAAAACATATTTATTAAATAGAATAAAAGCCGCGCATTGAGCGATACAACGCGCACTGAATAAATCGTTCAGCACCATCATGCCTTATTCCGTGATCATCCCGATAAATCTCATAACAAAATGGATATACACGGACGCGTTCATGCGCGGCTCATTTTATTATGTGTTATTAATTATGCGTTATTATCTGTTATTTTTGAAAAAACCAGGCACGTCAATCTCGCTCATTCCCGGTCTTAAACGACGTCTGAATATAGCATCATCATCATATGAACCTGAAGATGATGACTGTGATGAATATGACTGCCTTTCAGGCGCCTGATTATATGTCTGAGGCTGCTTTACCTTAACACCTGCGTCCGCGTTTCTCTTCAATGAACCGTCGAGACCTGTAGCAATAAGAGTAACCTTGATCTCGTCCTTCATAGTTTCATCCATAGCTGAACCTACTATGATATTAGCTTCCTCTGATACCATATCTCTTATGATGCTCGATACCTCGCCCATATCAACAAGTGAGAATTCTGTTCCGCCTGTGATATTTATAAGAACGTTTTCAGCTCCGGCAATGCTCGTTTCAAGCAGCGGTGATTCTATAGCGGCACGAACAGCGTCTTGAGCCGCGTTCTCGCCCTTACCGATACCGATACCCATATGATCAACGCCGCTGTCCTTCATTATAGTGCGTACATCAGCGAAGTCACAGTTTACGATACCCTTCTGAGTGATGACTTCTATTATACCCTGAACACCCTGACGAAGTATATCATCAGCAAGCTTAAATGAATCATTTATTGTAACTTTCTTATCAGCGATCTTAAGAAGAAGGTCGTTAGGGATCGTAACAATAGCATCAACGCGCTCTGCAAGGTTCTTAATACCCTCTTCGGCGTTTCTCATACGCTGCGGGCCTTCAAATGAGAACGGCTTTGTTACAACCGCTACTGTAAGAATACCTGCTGATTTTGCAGCTTCAGCAACTATAGGAGCAGCGCCTGTGCCTGTTCCGCCGCCCATTCCGGCAGTTACGAACACCATTTCAGCATCTTTAACAAGATTCTTTATTTCGTCCTTTGTTTCCTCAGCAGCCTGACGTCCGATCTCCGGCTTAGCGCCGGCGCCAAGACCACCTGTAAGCTTTGCGCCTATCTGTAAAACAGTAGGAGCAAGCACATTTGAAAGCTGCTGTGCGTCTGTATTTATACAAATAAATTCAGCCTTGTCCACACCTGCTTCGATCATTCTGTCAACAGCGTTGTTACCGCCGCCGCCGACGCCAATAACTTTAATTCTTGCGCCGTCAACAACGGCGTTATCTTCCAATCCGATAGGCATTGCGCTCATTTAATAATCCTCCTTCGTGTTTACAACAAAATCATGTAAACCTTTCTATATTTCGCTATCTGAAGTGTTTATATACAATATTATCCACTCTATATATCTATACATATATATTTATTGTACTATTTTTCTTTCATATATTCAATAGTAAAATTGTACAAAATTACATTTCATCATTGATTTATTACAGACAAATTCGACTGATATGTCGCTTGTCCAAGAATGCTAAGATCCATTGTTCCCAACGCGTCAGGCTTAATTGTTTCTGTCTTTATAGCCTCGGCGAACATGCGTATCTTTCTTTCAAGCTCAAGCTGTGATCCGCAAAGCGCCTCTATCCTGTTTTCGTAATTAAATCTGATATTAGTAAGATCATCAACACTTATATATTTTATCGATGATGTAAGTCCTGTGCTCTCAAATACCGAAAGCATCTCGCGCAGTATATCAGCCTTTTCCTCTGAATCGGTCTGTATAATACTGTTTACAGTATAACCGGGAACACCAATTCCGCTTATGCTCGGTATAGTGTCAGTATCAAAATTATTCGCGTCGTCAAGCACTTTTAAATTTGAGTCGACAACAACTATACTGTTTCCCGAAAGCAGATATGCCGCCGGTCTTGTTTCAGATATATTAAGTATTATTGACGGCGGAAACATCTTTTTCTCTACCGCCACGCCGCTTATAAGCGGTATTTCAAGCATTTTCTTTTCCACATTCGCCGTGCGGAGCCTGAACAGATTGTCACCGACAAAATCCTTTATCTGAACCTCTATCTGTTCCTTTGTAACAAGATCATTGCCGTTTAGCACGATCTTCCTGACCGCAAATATCGGCGTCATAAACAGCAGCACCACAACTACCGCCACGATCAGAAAAAAAGACACAGCCGCGCGTATTCTCTGTTTTCTGAGCCTTTCGCGCTTTCGCACCTGTTCCATTTTCTTCCTGCGCTCCGCCTCTGTCATAGGGCGTCGGCGCGGCGCGCTGTCCTGCGTCCGGCTTTGAACGGAACGGCTTGAAACAGAGCTGCTCACAGCTTTGCTGCGCGTGACCTGGCGGTTCATACCCGAGGACTGAGAGCGGTTTTCCGCTCTTAGCTGAGTCTCGCTCCGATACCGTTCAGGCTGACGGCGCGTATCGCTTACGCGCCGCGCACTGCCGCTCCGTCCGGAACTATATTCAGATCTTGTTCTTGTGTCGGCAGTGCCAAAATTGCGACCCGTACCGCTTTTACGTCCGTTATCCAATAAAATCACCTTATCCTGTTATCCCAGCACACGTCTT
>CALXSW010000103.1 GCA_944391255.1 uncultured Clostridia bacterium
ACGCGTTTGAATTCGGCACGGCTGTTGTCGATATAGAGCGCGGCAAGTTCGCGGAGGCAAAGCCGTATATATGGCAGACTGATACGGCTGTGGCAAAAAATTCATGGGGTTATACTGAGGGGAATGAGTACAAGACATCAGCGCAGATAATATGCGACCTTGTGGATATAGTGAGCAAGAACGGAAGACTGCTTCTAAATGTAGGACCTAAGCCGGACGGAACGATCCCTGACGGCGATAGAAAAATACTTCTTGAGATAGGCGACTGGCTCAAAGTGAACGGAGAGGCGATATACGGCGCTAAGCTCTGGAGAAAACCGGGAGAAGGACCTACAAAGACGGTGGAAGGACAGTTTGCCGACAATGACGCGACACAGTTTACAAGCGAGGACATAAGGTTCACTGTAAACGGCGGATATATTTACGCGGTATGTCTTAATATGCAGGGAAAGAACAGCGTATGTATACGCTCCCTTTCAGAGGCGGATGCCTCGCACAAGCCGAATTTCCACGGAATAATAAAATCAGTTGAAGTGCTTGGATATGACGCTGATCCGGAGTGGAAAAGAGATGAGGAAGGACTTAATGTAAAGACTGTGACGATCGATTCGGACAAGCCGGTAGTATTTAAGATAAAGGTGGATTGACGGTATATGAAAAATGATATAATACTTGAAACCGAAAGACTATATCTTAGAAAAATGACATATGATGATCTTGACAGTCTGCGCGCGATATTATGCGATCCTGAAGTCATGTACGCGTATGAGCATGCGTTTGATGATGATGAGGTGAACGAGTGGCTCGAAAAACAGCTTAAACGGTATGAGAATGACGGCTTCGGTCTATGGGCTGTCATTCTCAAAGCCACAGGCGAGATGATAGGTCAATGCGGACTTACATATCAGGACTGTGACGGTGAAAGGGTAATAGAGATAGGTTATCTTTTCGCTAAAGCGTTCTGGCATAACGGATACGCGACAGAAGCCGCAAAGGGGTGCAGGCATTACGCGTTTAATAAGCTGGGCGCTCAGGAGGTGTTCTCGATAATACGCGACACAAATAAAGCGTCTGAAAATGTCGCGCTCAGAAACGGTATGAAATACCGCGGCACGTTCGTTAAGCATTATTACAACATAGATATGCCGCATAACATATTCTCTGTAAAAAACAAGAATTGTCAGAGGTAAGTCCATGAACAGAATATCAGATGATTATGCAAACAATATCAGAAATTTGATAGGAACTTTTGCTGTTGAGGGTATGAGTATAAGTGATGAATCGATGTTAAATTTAGAACAACTGGCGTGTGGGAAAAAAACATGCTCTGAAATAGTAGAAGAATTACGGATGAAATATATGCAAAGGATATAAAGAATATGTTTTCTAAATATGAGGTTTATACAACTACCCAGTCTTTATATTGTTATTCTGATACAAATGTCCTTAAAAATAAATTGAATATATATGATCAAGAACGGCTGCAAGCTATGCTTTGCAGCTATTTTTTTTTGTCTGAAAACAAGTGGCATATTTATGTCACTTTAATTTAGAAAAGCGAAGCTTGTCCTGCTGTTTTGGTACATATGCTGTATAATATAGGTGTAGTGATAATTTCGCTATTCATAATAATAACCTGATACTGCTATCTATACTACATGAAAGGAGACAAGCGTATGGCACTGAAAACAAAAAAGGGATCCCTGTTTGGCGACACTAAAAAGGAGCCGCAGGAGGAAGAGGATATCCGCGGCGCGGAGCGCGGCGAGGATGAGCCGGAAGATGAGCCTTACAGAGTTTTTGAAACAGAGGCGGAGTTCAAGGAGGCTGTCAGAAAGGAGATGCAGAAGATGAACGGCGGATATGACGAGCCGGCGGGAAGATACGGCAGAGCCGGATATGACAAAAACAGGCCTAACGGCTACGGTGAAAATACCGGAGGATACGGAAGACATGGCTACGGCGAGAATGCTGGAGGATATGGAAGATATGGTTACGGCGAAAATGCCGGAGGCTACGGAAGACCGGGTTACGGCGAAAACGGCGGAAGCTATGGAAGATATGGCTATGGTGAGCCGGGCAGAGGCTATGGCGCAAACGGTATGGACTCGCAGAAGAGCGGAGCTATAGTAGAAGCGTGGCGCAGAGATGCGAGAGCGCTTAAAGAAATAGTTCCTGAATTTGAGCTTGCGGAGGCTATACGCGAACCGGAGTTTACCGATATATTAAGACGCGGCGGCTCTATCCTTGAAGCGTATGCCGCAATAAGCAGACTGCCGAAGCAGCCGGAGCGCGACGCTATATACCAGAACGCGCATATGGCGCAGCGCGGCACAGGCGAGGCGACCAGAAATCCGGCAAAGCTCAGTCCGGAGGATTTCAAGGACTATATTGAAAATATAAAGAACAGATAAAAAAGAGAACAACAATATAAATAAGGGGGCAAATAATAATGGCAAATGAATCAGTACTCAATCTGAACAAAACGACCTCCGCGGGTATGTCACCGCTCATGGAGGCGATCCTGAACAGATATGTGCTTGAAGCGAACAAGACGAACAGAAAGTACACTCAGTTCGGTCAGAAAGTGGACATACCGCAGGGCAAGACAAAGACGATAGCCTTTGACAAGCTCTCTCCACTGCCAAAGGCGACAGTTCCTCTTACAGAGGGCGTGACACCTACAGGCTCTGCTGTGAATATCACAAGAATAAAGGGTGAGCCGGATCAGTTCGGTAATTATGTGTCATATACTGATCAGCTTGACTTTTTCGCGCATGATCCGTCACCGGAAGTGTTGAAGTATACAGAGCTTTTGACAGAAAACCAGCTTGAAACGTATGAGCATCTTGACGCGATGGAGCTTGCGTCGGGATTAAACGTATTTTATGCCGGAACAGCGTCAAGCAGAAGTACGCTTGCAGACACGCTCACAGTAAAGGACGTAAGACGCGCTGTGACAGCGCTTAAGCGAAACAAGGTACAGCCGGCAGACGGCACGGACTTTATAGCGTTTATACATCCTGACGTGGTGTATAATATCTGGACAGATGAGGAATGGAGACAGCCTCATACATATGCTGATACAAAGGAGCTTTACAGCGGTGAGATCGGCAGACTTTTCGGTGTGCGCTTTATTGAGGATCCGGACGCGTATGTGTTCCGCGGAACGGCGTTCGAGGATAAGTATGATGAGCTGACTGTCGTAAAGTCTGACAAGAGCGCGAAGAAGGTATATGTGGCTGAAACTATAACGACTACATCGGGCTACGCGTCAAAGAAGATATATATAGACAATGTTCAGTACACCGTATCATCAGCGACAGCCGGCTCAAACGGCGCCGCGTATCTCACTCTTTCAACCGCTATAACAAACGCACTAATAGAACCTGATATGAAGATATATCCGGGCGAGGGCGCTGCTAACGGAAAGCCTGTGTATTCTACAGTTATACTCGGCAAGAACGCGTTCGGCACATCGGGTGACAAGACAGTGCAGCTCATAAATAAGCCTCTTGGCAGCGCCGGAACAGGCGACCCGCTCAATCAGCGCGGAACTATCGGCTGGAAAGGCTACAGATTCTGCAAGATACTTGAGCAGACAAAGATGGCAAGAATAGAAAGTCTTGCAAGCGTGAGCTGATAAAGGAAGGTGAATGATGATGGCTAAGACAAAATCAGAAAATGAAAATGTGCTTGTAATAATCCCGAAGCCTCACAACGTTGTAGGCGACACCGAAACTACGGTTTCGGTGAACGGGAAGATATATCAGATCATGTACGACGTGCCGGTGGAGGTGCCTAAGAATGTTGCGGAGGTAATTGAGCAGAGCCGCGAGCTTCAGGCTAAAATAGCTGAAATAACAGAGGAGTGCATAATGAAGCCGGGCAAGAGGGCTATAGCAGAGCTTTGATATATACCGGGGCTGTTTGAGGAGGTTGAGTTTTATAAACACATATATTTATAATGGAAAGATCTCTCCGGAGCATTTGTCGCGGGCGATGGAGGCATACAACACATATAAAGCCGACAAGGACAGCTATATTGCCCGTATCCGCGACAATGAACGATTTTACAGCGAGAGCTATTCATATATGAGCGAAGAGCTTGACGAGTCGATGAGATGCGACACGCCATTCATATTTTCAGCCATAGAAAACGCGCGCGCTGACGCTATAGATAATTTCCCTGTTGCAAATATACTTGAGCGGTCGCCGGAAGGCACGAGAACGGCAGAGCTGCTGTCGAAGATCGTGCCGGCGCAGCTCGACATATCGAATTTCAAAAAGGTGTTCAAGGAGAACATGAGAGTCAAGCTCAAATATGGAACAGCAGTTTACGGCGTGTTCTATAATGATGAAACGAAAAATATCGATATACGCAGCATAGATATTCTCGATGTTTACGTTGATATGCATATTCCGGATATACAAGACAGTCAGTTTCTGTTTATTAACGCAGCCGTGGAGAATGATATGTTGAAGGAGCGGTACCCGGAGTACAGCGACCTGTTCACCGGTGACGCTGTTGTCGAAACGCTCACGCAGTCGTACCAGCTGAAAAACAGAACGACAGTTCTTGACTGCTACTATAAGAAAACAGACGGCGCGCTGCATATGATGAAGATATGCAAGAACACTATAATAGCGGCGACAGAGGACATGGCAGGATATGAGAACGGATTGTATGACCACGGTCTATATCCTGTCGTGTTCGACACGCTCTATCCGATAGAGCACAGTCCGTTCGGGTTCGGGATGATAGATATAGGCAAAGCCACACAGACCGAGATAAACAAGCTCGATTGTGCCATAACTGAAAATATAATGTGCGGCGCAAAGCCGAGATATCTTTCAAAGCGAAACGGTGGAATCGACGAGTGCGAGTTTAGTGATATGTCAAAAAATGTTGTGCATTATGAGGGAGAAACGGACGCTCTTAAGGTGATAGACGCAAATTCTCTGTCTGAAACTTATCTTACACACCGTGAATACAAAAAGGAAGAGCTTAAGGAGATACTCGCAAACCGTGACTTCCAGCAGGGTTCAACAACGGGCGGAGTAACGGCGGCAAGCGCGATAGAAACACTGCGTCAGACGGGAGAAAAGAGGTCAAGAGCGCTTATAAATGACACATATGATTCATATAAGCGCATAGTCATTCTGATGCTTGAACTGATGCGCCAGTTCTTTGAGGAAAAGCGCGTGTTTAGAACGACAGATGAAATGGGACAGAAGAGTTTTGACGAGTTCGACAACTCAATGATGTATGAGCGGAGCTTTGGAAAGCGCGGGGCGATATGGAAGAAGCTCGCGTTTGATATAGACATAGTTCCGCAGCGAGAAAACCCGCTGTCGCGAGAAAGCACGAACAACACTATTTTGACGATATGGAATAACGGGATGCTTATGCCTGAAAATTCTGAAAATTCAATAATAGCGCTGAAGAGCATGAGCTTTGACGGCAAGGAAAAGCTGATAGGTGATCTTCAGGAGCGGCAGAAAGAATTAAAGGAGGCTGGATACAATGGCGCAGAAGAACATAAAGAAAACGACAGCGTCGGAAAACACGACAAAAACAACGGAAAAGTCACAATCGGCAAAGCCAATACGGGAATCACTGGTTAAAAACGGAGTAAAAAACGAGCGCATAGGCTGGAATAATGAAACATCAAACGTCACGATAGATGGCAAGGATGTGTATAAGCCGTCTGTAAATATAGACGGCACTACATATGCTGATGACAGCGATATACAGGCGATGACGAGGCAGGCATATTCAATGGCAGGCGATGATCTTGTAGCGGCGCGCGATTACGTTACATCAAAAGGATATTCGGGCATAGTGAATTGGGATGGTGAGAATGCGCTCATAGGCGGCGAGGTGATAAAGCCGGCGTATGTAAAGGATGGAATATCGTTTATACCGCGGTCTGTCGTTGACAATGCGATATACAGCACAGAGGAGCGCAACGGGATAATGAGTTCTGATGAGATAGACAGGCTGTATAACAGAAAATACGGCTATGCTATAGAGGACGCGCTTGAAGCAGTCCTCGATCGTGACGCATTCTCATACGATCCGGATAATGATGTCGCATATCAGGCGTATAGAGATCAATATTTGAGAGAAGCGGAAGATGCATTCAGGCGCGTGCTAAATGACAATAACACATCTGTCACAGGCGCGAGCGGAGCGGTGTTGTCGGAGGCAATGTATATGCGCGATAACGCGATAAGACAGCTCACAGATAAGATACCGGAGCTTGTAGAGGATGCGTATGAGAGATATAGCGATGAAACTCAGCGTCTTTATGATGATCTTGATAAGCTTTATGAAATGGGCGAGGATTATTACAACAGGCTCTATACACGCGACCAGAACGCGAGAAAGGCTGTTACAGACGCCGGAGCCGCGGAGCGAGAGGAAAACCAGCGTATCATCACGAACAACAGGAACAGAGAACAGGACTACTATGATTTTCTGCTCAGTCAGATAGAGATAGACAAGGGAAATATCGATCTCCAATATTACAATGATAATCTTGCGGCAGACTATGAAGGAAAGATCCTTGATAATAAGATATCAGAGCTGGAATATGAGTCTGATCAGCTTGATTATGCTTTAAAGGAGCTGGAATATGAGATGAAACGCGCTGAATATGAGGGCAGAGTATGGTGGTAAGACCGGAGGGGGTAAGATATGTTTAATTTAATAGAGGGCAAAAAGCCTTATACTGGAAACATATATTCCTTTTACGGACTTGACAGAAAACGAAAAGGCGCGGATGGAGAGTTCGAGGACATGTATAACATGTCCTCGGATGAATACCCGTGCCTTTCTCCGCGAAAGGCAAGAAAAAAAGCATTTGACGTTCCGGGTACTATCGCTGCTGCCGCGGCGCCCGATCCGGTAAACGTGTCAGAAATGACAGGATTTACCGGTATAGCAGGCGGCAGCTTCTACTATAACGGAGCGAAAAAAAACGGCGCGTCGTTTGCAGATACATACAGCTGGGAAATAGTGCGTATGGGAAATCTATATATCATAAACGGATTCAGACAGAACGGCGGATCATATGAGTCGCAGATGTATTATTACAACTCCGACACGGATAAGCTGTCTGTCGGAGCCGATGAGATGGACAGCCTTATAGTCACAGCAGGAAGTGATCAGACCGGCACATTTCTTGCGACTTTCAGATATGGGTTTGACGAGGTATACGAATACTCTGTTACAGACACATATGGGAATGAGATCAAAAACAGCGACTTTTTTGATAAATATGGATCAGGAATGGCGCTTCCGGCATCAAATATATTTGAGAAGTATTTCAATGAGGGTGATGAGCTTCAGATAATAGGTTTCCCGTCAAGAGCGGAGAACGTAGGACAGATATGGAGTCACTCATCAAGCGAGGTTATCGCTCAGACGGCGCAGGACTTTTCAGAGAATAACACTGTTGACAGCGATCTGGTTGCAGATCTTGAGGAGCTGCCCCAAAATGCTATAATATCGGCAGTTGTTTCGGGATTTGCTGTAAAAAATCTAAGTCTTAACGGCAGAACCATATATGTGCATTATATATATTTTGATCTGCGAAACAAAAATGATGAGCAGATATCATTTGAAGCGATGGAGGGCAGCGGCTCAGAAGCTCTTTATTGCAGCGGTGTGCGGCTTAGAAAGAGAACTCGCGTGTTCGACAATATAGCGGTGCATCACGGCAGAATATGGGGATCAAGTCCGACTGGAAACGCTGTATTCGCGTCAGCGTCAGATAAGATATTCTGGATAACTTCGAGCGATATATCTAAAATGTACGCTGTAAGACTTCCATCTGACACAGAGGGCAGATTTACAGGTATTTGTGAATATAATGATGAGGTATGCGCATTCAAAGAGAACAGCATATCAATTATTTACGGTTCAAACGCGTCTAATTATGCGCAATCCGTAATACGCGGGATCGGCTGTATAGACGGCAGCTCAATAGCAGTGACGCTAAACGGTGTGATATTTTTATCGGATAAGGGATTTTATCTATATTCAGGCGGAGTTCCGGTCAAGATAAGCGAGTGTCTTAATACAAAATATGTTTCGGCGCACGGCGGATTTGACGGTGAAAAATATTATGCGTCAGCTGTAAAGGAAACGGGTGAAACGGAGTTTCTCGTTTTTGATATGCGGTATGGCTTATGGTATAAGCAGGACAGCTTTAAAATGAACGGTCTGTTCACGTTCGGAGGCGGAGTGTATATATCGTCAAAAGACGGCGTTTTCAAAACGGACGGCGGCGATGAGATCGTTGAATGGAGCGTTACATCTGTAAGGACAGACGACAGCACGCTCGATAATAAGAGTGTTATCGAATTATGGCTGCGCGCTGACATAGAGGACGGAGCGTATTTTACAGTCTACACCGCATGCGGAAACGGTGACTTTTTAGAGCATGCCACTTTTTCAGAACCAGGTCTGCACGTTTTCAGATGCCCTGTAAGACTTGTTATGGGTTCAAGCTACAGGTATAAGATATGCGGAAAAGGCAATGTTGTTATTTATGAGGCTGAGTTCGTAAAGAGCGGCGGCGGAAGAAGATATAAGGAGTATTGATATTATGTATTTGATAGACTGCATACACCTTGCGGCAAAATATTATCCGTCTGAATATGAAGAATACGAGATGATCATCTGGTGCAACGAAGTGACCGCGCTTCTTGCGGCGATCACAGATGGTGAATACAGACCTGTGCGGCTGCCGCGATATAAAGGCTATACAGAGTTTGGAGAAAATTATTTCACGACCGATTTCCCAGTATTTTTAAAGGGCGATACTGTCAATATATCTGTTGATGGCGGAGAGTACGAGTACAGCGAGATACCGATTATCGGAAAAGAGTATGAAAACGGGAAATATATCCTGTCTGTGCCTGATAATACATTCAAAACAGTTCATGACAGCGAGAATGTTGAGATAACGCGGTGCATCACTGACACGACATATTGTGATCCGCCGTATGATACGATGTACACATATTATATACTTGCAAAAATATGTCTTTTGCAGCATGATATAGATATGTATAATCAGTATATGAATATGTTCAATTCGCTGTTTGAGATGTATAAGCTGAGCCGGCTTGGCAAAAGAACGCACAACAGGCTCGTAAACTGGTGGCGCAGAAAATAAAAAAGGGGTGAGATATCTATGGATAAATGTATGATACATGTGCATGAGCGAGGTCATTCAGGCGGAGATCTCGCGCTCAATCTTGCAGCGAGATATGCCGAACGCTTAGTAGAGGATCTTAAGGCGGCTCTTGAGGAGAGGATAGACGGAGAAAGCGCTGAATGTGAGTCGGCAAGGCAGACGCTTAAAACACTCATCGATAAGAACGCTTCAGATATATCGGGGCTTGATCTTGAGATAACGGCAAACAGCGATGATATATCTGCTCTTGAGCAGGCAGTTGCGCAAAACGACAGCGACATATCTGCTCTTGAAAAGACCGCTGCTCAAAACAGTTCGAATATATCAGCTCTCAGTAATCAGCACAGTAGTGATATAAGTACAATAAACGCGTCTGTTTCATCGAACAAGAGCAATATATCAACTATTCAGACAAAGCTCAATGAGCTTTCTTCAGCGCAAGGTAATCTTACAAGACTTTTGGCAGAGTATTATCTTTCAAAAATGACAGTTCGTGAAAGCATACCTGAAGAACATAAAGATGACATGCTTGTCAATAAAACGGGCATATACATAGACTCGCTTGACGCGCATTCAAATGGATTAGTCGGGCCTGGCGCACTGTTTGTATTCGCTGATTCAAACGATGTAGATGTTTACAGATTCTATTATTCGCATGGATCAGGATTTTACGTCTGTTCCAATGATGAATGGGTTTCATGTAAAAGCTATATAAAATACAGCGCTTCATATGTGGTTGCCGGTAATGGAAAAACTCCTCGTCCGGTCAGGATAGGCGAGTGGATAGACGATAGGCACGTGTACAGGTATGTGTTTGGATACAGCCTCAATTCGGATAATTCTACGATCGTGTC
>CALXSW010000104.1 GCA_944391255.1 uncultured Clostridia bacterium
CGTATAGTTCCCGCCTTTAACCATGTTTCCTGAAGAACCATACCGTATGACCTTCTAAGACTATGGCGTGTCACTGTTCGTATGTCCTTGCCGTCAACCGATATATTTCCGCTGTTGACATCGTAAAACCTCATAAGAAGATTTATTATTGTAGTTTTTCCGCATCCAGTAGGACCTACTATAGCAACTCTCTGTCCCGGCTTGATATGAAGATCAAGATTCTCTATGAGATTCTTTTTAGGCGTATATGAGAAATAGACATTGTTTATGTCAACCTCACCGCTGACATTTTCTATTATGCCGTCTTTTTCAGCGCGCTCAGACTTTTCATGGATAAGAGCAAGCAATCTTTCGGCGCACGCAAGCGCGTTTTGCAGCTCTGTAACAACTCCCGATATTTCATTAAACGGTTTTGTATACTGGTTTGCATATGCGAGCATACTTGAAAGCTGACCTACCGTCACAGCTCCATTACATGCAAATATTGCTCCAAGCAGAGCTACTACAGCGTACACTATGTTATTTACAAATCTTGTGCCCGGATTTGTAAGCGATGAGATAAACACAGCTTTAAGAGAATATCCGTATAACTTTTCATTTATCTCGTCAAATTCCTCTATCGTCTTATCCTCGCGTGAAAACGCTTTTATAACCTTAAGATGATTTATAGTTTCATCTATAAGCGCCGTCTGATCACCTCGTGTTTCAGACTGTTTTCTGAACATTCTGTATGATCGTGTTGAAATAAAATTAGCTACAAGAAGTGACAGCGGTGTCAATACAACCACCGCAAGAGCGAGCCACACATTTATTCTGAACATGAACACAAGTGTTCCGAGGATAGTAACAATACCTGTGAAGAACTGAGTAAATCCCATAAGCAGACCGTCTGCAAACTGATCCGCGTCCGCTATTACCCTGCTCACGATCTCGCCGCTCGTCTTAGTGTCTATATATGAAAGTGGAAGACGCGATATTTTATTAAATGCCTCATCTCTTATATCTCTTACCACGTTGAACGTTATCTTGTTGTTCATCGTGTTCATGACCCACTGGCCCGCCGCTGTAACACCTGCCACAACAGCAAGCTGTATAAATATTCTGATTATAGATTCATACTTAACATTGTCAGGTCCTATTATATTATCTATCGCATGACCTACAAGTATCGGGATATACAGTGACAAAGCCACCGTCACAGCTGCAAGCAGGATAGATATCCCGAGATATATCCTGTATTTTTTTATATATTTCAGTACCTTGCGTACAGTGCTTTTTTTACTGTCAGCCATTTACCGATACCTCCTTAGGGAATTGTGAATAGTAGATCTCGCTGTATACATCACAGCTTTCAAGAAGCTCATCATGCTTTCCTATGCCCACTACCTCGCCATCATCAAGTACCACTATCTTGTCGGCGTACATAATAGATGACGCTCTCTGTGATACTATGAATACAGCCGGATTCTGAGGAAGCTCCTTTATTGCCTGTCTGAGATTAGCGTCCGTAGCAAAGTCAAGGGCAGACGCGCTGTCATCAAGAATAAGTATTTCCGGCTCGCGCACAAGCGCTCTTGCTATAGTGAGTCTCTGTTTCTGTCCGCCTGAGAAGTTTCTTCCGCCCTGCTCTACTCCTGCGTCAAGTCCGTTTTTAGATGCTACAACGTCCGCCGCCTGGGCTGTTTTTACAGCGTTAGCTATAGTTTCATCTGACGCGTCATCTCTGCCCCATCTCATATTTGATCCTATCGTTCCCTTAAACAGAACAGCTTCCTGAGGAACAACGCCTATCTTGTTTCTAAGCGCTTTTATATCATATTCTTTTACGTCAACACCATTTACGCGAACGCTTCCCTCGCTCGCATCATAAAAACGAGGTATCAGACTTATAAGAGATGATTTACCAGAGCCTGTTCCGCCTATTATTCCTACTGTTTCACCGCGCATTACAGTGAGATCTATTCCTGATACGGAATTTTCTGTATTGCCCTTATATTTCAGTGCCGCATGGCTGAATTCTACAGCCGGCGCGTCCTTTCTGCCTTCTTTAACTGTTCCGTTTTCAAGTGAATTTGATATATCAAAAACATCTGAAATTCTATTTGCGCATGCGAGCGCCTTAGATATCGATATTATCATTGACGCGAGCTTTACGAGCTCTACAAGTATCTGGCTCATATAGTTATAAAGAGCAACTACAGCGCCCTGTGTTATTATACCTGCTTCAACTCTTATTGCTCCATTGTATATAAGCGCTATTATAGCTACATTTATTATAACAAAGGTAAAGGGGTTCAGCAGCGCCGATATTTTTCCGACATATTTCTGTACTGCAACAAGTCGTTCATTTTCTTCTTCAAATGATGATATTTCGCTTTCTTCCATGCAGAACGCTCTTATAACTCTCACACCGACAATATTCTCACGTGTTTTTCTCGTTATATTGTCAAGCGCTTTCTGCGCTCTTTTATATATTGGCTTTGTTCCGAGCATTATGCTGAAAATCACAATAGCCAAAATAGGAATGGTAATAACGAAAACCATCGCGCATCGCGCATCTACCGTAAACGCCATTATCATTGCGCCAAAAACAACGAACGGTGAACGCAAAAACAGTCTCAGAAACAAATTCACTCCATTCTGAACCTGATTTATATCCGCCGTCATCCTTGTTACGAGCGTAGACGTTCCGAGCTTGTCTATCTCTGTATGCGACAAGGATTGAATATGAGAAAACAGTGCGTGACGCAGCTTTGTAGAAAATCCGACTGCCGCTTTTGCAGAAAAATACTGAGCAGTAGCCGATAATCCAAGACCTACCGCGCCAAGTATAACAAGAACGATGCACATTCTTACTATATAAGGCACATCTCTGTTAGCGATACCATTATCTATGATAGCCGCAACTACCAATGGTACAAACAGCTCAAATGACGCTTCCAAGAGCTTAAAAAGCGGTCCGAGAACACTTTCTTTCTTGTAATCCGCCAAAAATTTTAATAGTTTTTTCACTGATAAAACCCCTCCAATATATTTGAGTAACTAGCCACGTGCAAAACTCTAAAACCCTAGAGTTTATGCGGTTTACGGACG
>CALXSW010000105.1 GCA_944391255.1 uncultured Clostridia bacterium
AAAACCTTTTGAAATAAGACGGTTCAAGAGTGACTGGAGTGTCTGCTGTGTCCAACTCTTATCTGTGCTGCTGTCTATCAGCTTTTTCACCTCACTTGTAGATATTGGAGTAGGATTGTGCCATATCACCTTCATAATTTCGAGTTCCGCGTCCGGAAGTCTCTTTTCAAATTTTTTCAAGATAATTACCTCATTTCTTTATACGACATTTGCCGTTTTATATTTATATTATATACTACATTTGTCGTATTGTCAAGAGTTTTTATTTTTTTATTAAAAAAAATGCGATTTTTAAATAGTATTGCCGTTGCATCAGTGAATATGGTTATCCGTAATTTTAGCATTTCTATTTTATAGCTGCACAAATATATTGAATCTGTATCAAGAATCTTTTATCATACTTATGAATATTTCAACCTCACCATTTGATGAAAACAGTCTTATGTTCACACATCGCAGAAAATTATATCTGTTTATTTTTTCTTCGTTATACTGCACATACTATACTTCCAAATTTAGTTAAAATACATAAAAACACACAATTGAAATAAACAACTCACAGTAGTATAATAGTAAAAGTATTTTGCAAAATCGGAGGTGATGTCTATGGAACGCGATATGACAAAAGGCAAACCGATAGACATAATTTTAAAATTCACACTTCCCATTTTTTTGGGAAACATATTTCAGCAGTTTTATAACATGGTCGATACGATCATAGTTGGTAAGTTTGTAGGGACTAAGGCATTGGCGGGCGTTGGCTCGACCGGCACGATAACGTTTTTGATCCTCGGCTTTCTTACCGGTTTTACAGCCGGCATAACAGTCATAACGGCTCAGCGGTTCGGCGCCGGAAAAATGGCTGAAATGCGCAAAACTGTGGCGTCAGCCGCCATACTTGCAGCAGCGCTTTCAATAATAATGACCGCGGTAAGCATGCTCGGTATGAGATCGCTCCTTACGGCGATGAATACTCCGGCGGATATCTTTAATGACGCATACAGCTATATAATAATAATATGCGGCGGAATAGGCGCTCAGGTACTGTACAATCTGCTTTCAAGCATTCTCCGCGCTCTCGGAAACAGCAAGACTCCGCTGTACTTTCTGATAATTTCAGCGGTGCTTAATATAATCCTTGACCTTGTATTTATCATCGTATTCAAAATGGGAACCGCCGGAGCGGCATGGGCGACAGTTATATCACAGGGTATATCAGGCGTGCTCACATTGATGTATATTTGCAAGAAAGTACATATATTAAAAATGACAAAAACAGACTGGATACCGAATAAAAATATTGTGAGAGCTCAGATAAGAGTCGGACTGCCTATGGGACTTCAGTATTCAATAACCGCAATAGGAACGATAATGGTACAGTCATCACTCAACACGCTCGGCTCCACAGCCGTTGCCGCTTTTACAGCCGCAAGCAAGATCGAGCAGATCGTCACACAGGCATTTGTCGCGCTCGGAACAACAATGGCAACATTCTGCGCTCAGAATTCAGGCGCGTGGCTTTATGACAGGATCCGCCGCGGCTTCATCTCATGCGATATAATCGGCTTTACATACGCAGCCGCAGCCGGGCTTATAATCGCGTTTTTCGGCAAGAATCTCACGATCATGTTCATAACCGAAGGCATAGATGAGATAATGCCTATGGTAAGCACCTATTTAAAATGCAGTGCATTCTTCTATATTCCGCTTTCTATCGTAAACTCTTACCGAAACGGCATACAGGGAATGGGATATGGCATACTGCCAATGACAGCCGGAATAACAGAGCTTGCGAGCAGAGGCATTGTGGCAGTCATCGCGGCTCATAAGCATAGCTATATCGGAATATGCTTAGCAAGTCCAATAGCGTGGATAGCGGCAGCTATACTGCTTTTGGTGATGTATACTCTGATAATGAAAAAGCATCGTTCTGACAAAATCTCAGCCGCCTGACAGATCATGTTTAAGTCAAAAAAACACGGTATTGTCCCGATCAAACAATACCGTGTTTTTTGGTTTATGTATCAGCATTTGCTAAGATACATCTTTATTATCTTTATAGAATTTTCTGCCGCCATCTTCGCGAATGTCGGGAAATCCATTTCACTGTCGCTGTTCGCTCCGTCTGAGATAGCGCGCAGCACACCGAACGGTACAGAATTCATCGCGCATACATGACCTATAGACGCGCCCTCCATTTCAGCGGCAGCTCCGTTAAACATTCCTATAAGCTTTTCTCTCTGATCGTTTCTGCATATAAACTGATCACCGGACACGATAACTCCCTTAACTGTGTGTATGCCCAGTTCAGCCGTACATTCAGCCAGGATATCTGTGATCCTCTGATCGCAGTCCATATATACCCTGTTTATACCTGTTATAAATCCCATCTCATCTCCGAGAGGTGTTGTGTCCATATCATGTTCCGCTGTCTTTGTGGCAATTACGACATCTCCGATTGAAAGGGATCTGTCAAGTCCGCCGGCAACGCCTATATTTATAATGCTGTCAGTATTATATTTCAGGATCATTGTCTGAGCGGTAACCGCGGCGTTCACCTTTCCAACGCCCGCTTCAGCTACAACTACTTCTTTATTGTTCAAAATACCTTTATAAAATTTGACGGAAGAAATTGTATCAATTTCCACATTTTCCATTATGGCCTTGAGTCCGTCGACCTCGCTCGCCATCGCTCCGATAATTCCTATCACTGCTCTTTTCCTCCATAATATTATTGCTCGTATCGGGAATACTATAATTGCCGTTCATTTCAGAAACGGCATAGATCTTTCGCAGTCTGCATATAAGATGACTGTAAAATGTGAGGTATAAAACATGAAAAAATTTTCTGAAAATGAAAAGCTTTTAAAAAAACTTTCATTCGGGCTTGAATCAGACGCTGTTTCGCATAACGAATGTACCGGCCTTATTTCATTCGCGCCTGTTGATAAGGAGCAGCTTAAAAATTACAGCCAGATACAGAGCTATTCGCCTGACGATATAGTCACCGGCAAATGACAGAGGCAGCCATGCTGTAGCCGTCATCATATGTGATATCATATATCATGTATCTCTTGCCATTATGCTCAGCGTATTCGTCAAGGACATCTGTTGTTGAAAAGCCTATCTGTATCCCCTCGCCTGCCGCCTTTGAAAAAGCCTCTTTTCTCGCCCAGATCCGATTGAAATTATCTTTCGGATCTGATTTTACATAATTGTATTCACGATCGGTAAAAAAACGCTGTGCAAGCCTCATATTCGCATTTCTTTTTTTCTGAACATCAATACCTACCTCAGCCTTTGCAACAGCGCACACGGCATATCTGCCCGAATGTGACAGGCTGAAAAAGGCGGGGATATCCTTAAAATAAGTTTTCCCTCTGTCATCGGCATAATATTCTATTGGCGGTTTTACGCCGAAACATTTTTCCGCCGCGTGTATCAGAACAAGCTCCGCCCCAACTGACTGGATCATGCTCTTTTCATTTTTTTTGCGGCTGAGCTTTTTCAGCCTGTATCCTGAAAATCCGCTAAAATCCGTTTTTTCTATTTCAAGTCCCGTTATATCGGCTATAAATACCCGTATATCAGATATTTCCAATTCGACTATATTCATATTTTCAAAGCTCCGAGCACCTCGCCTATCGGCTTATTTATAACAAGCTCCGCCATAGAGTCAGCTGATGTGGCGCTTAGATTTATAAGCACAAGATGTCTGCCGTTAAAATAATTTATAAATCCGGCTGCCGGATATACGACAAGCGACGTTCCCCCTATTATTAGAGTGTCCGCCTCTGATATCGCTTTTACAGCGCCTCTTATAACATTGTCATCAAGCATTTCCTCATACAATACAACATCAGGCTTTATCCTGCCGCCGCATTCGTCGCATACAGGTATTCCCTTAGAATTCTCTATAGCGCTGACATCAAAAAATTTTCCGCACTTCTCGCAGTAATTGCGCAATGTGGAGCCGTGCAGCTCATACACCTTTTTAGAGCCTGCAAGCTGATGCAGACCGTCTATATTCTGAGTTATGACCGCTTTCAGCTTTCCTTTTTTTTCAAGCTCCGCCAACGCTATATGCGCCTTGTTAGGCTTAGCGCCCTTTACTATCAGCTTATCACGGTAAAATCTGAAAAACTCATCGGGATGTCTGTAGTAAAATGTAGCGCTGACCATCTGCTCCGGCGGATAATCATATTTCATATTGTATAGACCGTCTACACTTCTGAAATCAGGGATCCCGCTTTCAGTCGACACGCCCGCGCCGCCAAAAAACACAATATTTTCCGATTCATCAATAATCTCCTGAAGTCTTTGAACATCAGTCATAGCTGTCCGCCCCCTTATAGTTCAGCATCTCAATTAAACCAACAGGGCGCAGCAAACAAATTTTGCCGCGCCCTTTCCTGCATTTTTAGTATTTTATCGGATATTACTGTATTACATTTCCCGATGACGATGACAGATCTGCCGCATCCTCCGGAATTGCGCTCTCAACAGCTGACGCCGCGGCTGTTGCAAGATTGATCAGCATATTTTTCTGATCCTGCGTATTTCCGGAACCGGCTGAAATTCTTATATAGCAGCCTCTATCATATACGCATATAAACGGATATGCTATATAGCAGTCCTCGCCTATACCCTGTACGAATTCCATATCTGTTCTGTACACGCGCGCATCCTCATAAGCATTCCACACCTGCTGCGCTGATACCGAGTCTGAAAACTGCATGATACCAACAGATACAGGATCAGCTGATCCGATCGGGTTCGCAACATATGTGCATGTTATCATTCCGTTATCATTTACAATACCGTCATCTGACAGCACAAGGCTTGTGCCTGTCGCGCTTGACGCTGACGCCAATGACAAAACACTGTCCGGATTAAGGACCGGGACCGAGCTGTTCTTTGGAGATTCAGCGTTTTCACCGCATGCGGTGAGCGATAACGCTATAGCTGCCGCTGCCATTACCGAAAAAAACTTCCTCATAATATCCTCCATACCTATACCAAATTCAATTATTATTTCTTAAGAGCCATTGCTTCCTTTGCCTTAGCAACAATATTTTCAGCAGTAAGACCATATTCCTTAAACAGCTCTGCCGGCTTACCCGACTTTCCGTAACGGTCTGTGCCGATTATCTTAACAGGGCAAGGAGCATTTGCGCATACTACCTCTGTTACAGCGCTTCCGAGTCCGCCCATTATATAATGCTCTTCAGCTGTTACGATAGCGCCTGTTTCCTTTGCAGCCTTTGTTATGATCTCCTCATCTATAGGCTTTATTGTGTGTATATTTATAACACGCGCGCTTATTCCCTCAGCCTCAAGCATTTCGGCAGCCTTAAGTCCTTCCTGAACCATAAGACCTGTAGCGATTATAGTAACATCGCTTCCGTCCTTGAGCTGAACGCCTTTACCAAGCTCAAACTTATAATCCGGACCGTTTACATCTTCAACTGCCAGACGTCCGAATCTCATGTATACAGGGCCTTTGTGGTCGATAGCAGCCTTTACAGCAAGCTGAGCCTCTATATCGTCTGCCGGATTTATTACTACCATTGTAGGAATACTTCTCATGAGCGCGATATCTTCAAGACACTGATGTGACGCGCCGTCTTCACCTACAGAAATACCTGCATGTGTAGCGCCGATCTTTACATTGAGCTCAGGATAGCCAATTGAGTTTCTTATCTGCTCAAAAGCTCGTCCTGCTGCAAACATAGCAAATGTTGACGCGAATACAGTCTTGCCTGTAGTAGCGAGACCTGCAGCAACACACATCATATTGCTTTCAGCGATACCGCAGTTTATAAATCTTTCAGGATATACCTTCTTGAATGTATCTGTCTTAGTTGACTTTGAAAGGTCCGCATCGAGAACAACGATATTTTCGTTATCGCCGTACTTTACCAAAGCGTTACCGTATGATATTCTTGTAGCTGTCTTTCCCATTATAACATCGCCTCCAATTCTGCAATTTTTGCATCAAGTTCAGCAATAGCCTGGTTATACTGTTCCTCATTCGGAGCGCTTCCGTGCCATGCCGCATTGTTTTCCATAAATGATACGTTCTTGCCCTTTACAGACTTCATAATAACAGCTGTCGGCTTGCCCTTGCATGCCTTTGCAGCCTCGATCGCATTATAAAGCTCTTCAAAATTATGAGCGTCAGCTATAATTACATTCCAGCCAAAAGCCTTGAACTTTTCATCGATAGGTGTAGGGTTCATAACCTTTGTTATATCGCCGTCTATCTGAAGACCGTTGTTATCTACAAAGATCGTGAAGTTGTCCAGCTTGTAATGAGGCGCAAACATTGCCTGCTCCCATACCTGTCCTTCTTCAAGCTCTCCGTCTCCGAGTATCGAATATACTCTGTAGTCCTTCTTGTCAAGCTTAGCTGCCAAAGCCATACCGCCGGCAACGCTCACGCCCTGACCTAAAGAACCTGTTGACATATCAATACCTGGTATCTTGTTAAGAACAGGATGTCCCTGCAAATAGCTTCCAATGCTTCTCAATCCTGCTATATCCTCAACCGGGAAATAACCTCTTTCAGCGAGTGTGCCGTAAAGCGCAGGCGCTGTGTGTCCCTTTGACAGAACAAATCTGTCTCTGTCAGGATTCTGCGGATCCTTAGGATCTACATTCATCACCTCAAAATACAATAGCGTCAAAACATCAGCGATCGAAAGTGAACCGCCCGGGTGACCTGACTGTGCGTTGTAAACACCCGTTAAAGCATGCTTGCGAACCTTGTTCGCAATAATTGCTAATTCAATAGCTCTTTTTGCATCCATTTTCAAATAAGCCTCCTCTGATAATTTAAATTATTAAGTTATTTAATAATTAACTTTTTTCGCCGCCTGAACAGCGTCAAACGACATTTCCATCAGCTCTTGCATTCTCTCAATTCTCCCTGACACATACAGCCATCCCAATAATGCTTCAAAGCCGGTTGCGCGTCTGTATTCACCTACATCCGCATTTTTAGGCACGGTATAGGATTTTGTGTTCCTGCCGCGCTTATATGCCGCCAATTCATCATCTGCAAGCGCGCTTTCAATCGCAGCTACCGCCTCAGACTGACCGTGCGCGCTGACAAATTTTATAGCCATGACGTGCATTTTATTAGCATTAAGCCCCGCGTGCTCGCATATTATCCGCGAACGCACATATACATCATACAGCGAGTCGCCTATGTACGCCAGCACAAGGGGATTATACTCATTTGGTTTTTTTGTGAACTCCATCATTCAGCTATACTCCATTTCACGCCGTCCGGAGTATCCTTCAGGACAATGTTCATTTCTTTAAGCTTGTCGCGGATAGCGTCAGCTGTTGCCCAATCCTTATTAGCTCTAGCCTCCGCTCTCTTCGCTATCAGCTCTTCAACCTCCGCGTCAAGAGATTTCTCTTTTACCTTATTGAATAAGCCGAGGACTGCGCCAAGCTCTCTTATTTTGCCAAGAGCGGCTTTTATCGCTTCTTTTCCGCTCTCCTTTGATATTTCCGTATTAGCCAGATAAACTATATCGAAAATAGCCGCTATCGCGTCCGCGGTATTAAGATCATCGTCCATTGCGGCCTTGAACTTATCCTCGCACGCTGAAAGCTTTTTCACAAGCTCTTCATCAGCAGACTTTTCATCAGCTTTTTTAAGAAGAAATTCAAGATTATCTATACATGTGTAAACACGCTCCACCGCTGACTTAGCCTGCTCCATAAGAGTATCTGAAAAATTGATAGGGTTTCTGTAATGAGCCGAAAGCATGAAATACCGGATCACCTCTCCGTCATATTTCTCGCGTATATCTCTTACTGTAAAGAAATTTCCAAGAGATTTGCTCATCTTCTGATTATTTATATTTATATATCCGTTATGCATCCAGTAATTGGCGAACGGCTTTCCGTTTGCGCACTCGCTCTGCGCGATCTCGTTCTCGTGGTGCGGGAATATAAGATCCTGACCGCCCGAATGGATATCTATCGTTTCGCCTAAGAATTTATTTGCCATAGCGGAACATTCTATATGCCATCCCGGTCTTCCCTCGCCCCACGGGCTTTCCCAAGCCGGTTCGCCCTCTTTTTTTGCCTTCCAGAGAGCGAAGTCCATTGGATCGTTCTTATGCTCGTTTACGTCAATTCTCGCGCCTGCCTCAAGATCCTCAAGCGGCTGCTTTGACAGCTTTCCGTACTCTCCGAACTTCTTTGTTGAAAAATATACGTTTCCGTCAACCGCGTATGCGTATCCGTTATCAACAAGCTTTTTAACTATATCTATGATCGCGTCTATATTCTCCGTAGCCTTAGGATGGACAGTAGCCTTTTTTACGCCAATTGACGCGGCGTCCTTATAATACTCCGCTATAAATCTGTCACCCAGCTCTTTAACTGTTATGCCTTCCTCATTTGCGCGCTTTATCATCTTATCGTCTATATCGGTAAAGTTCTGAACGAATGTCACCTTATATCCGATATATTCCAGATATCTGCGCATAGTGTCAAATATTATAAACGGTCTCGCGTTTCCTATATGAAAGTAATCATAAACAGTAGGACCGCATGAATACATCTTGACATTATCTTTATCTATCGGAACAAATTTCTCTTTTTTGCGTGTTAAAGTATCATATATTTTCATAAAAAAACAAACCTCTTTTCTATCTGTTATATACCCTATCATTATATCATTTCTTTTCAAAAAAAACAACCACTTTAACAAAAATTATTTACAAAATTTATGCTTGCTATTGAAAACATCGTTAGTTTGTGCTAAAATAGATTTAATAAACTAATTATTGTTTCATTTTAAAATTGATATCAGACAAATAATAATTGAAGAACGGAGGAGAAATATCGTGAAACTGCTTGAATCAGGTGAGATGTATCTGGAAACTATTCTGATATTAAAAAACAGATATGGATATGTGCGTTCTATAGATATCGCCAACGAGCTTAAATACTCAAAGCCAAGTGTTTCAAGAGCGGTGTCTATACTCAAAGAAAACGGGTATATAACAAATGATCCTCACGGTATGATCTTGCTGACAGACAAGGGAATGGAGATAGCGAGCAGCATCTATGACAGACATAAGACCCTCACAAGTTATCTTATATCATTAGGCGTCAGTGAAGAAACAGCACAGACTGACGCATGCCGCATGGAGCATGTTATAAGCAACGAAACGCTTCAAAAAATAAAGGAGCATATGTTAGACAGCAATGAATAAAAAATGCAGCTGATTACGATCCTGTGAGATCTAAGTCAGCTGCTGTTTTTTTATTCCGGTTTTTTATCTCTTGTCATCAATGAATTTACCGCGTCGCGCGGATCTTTATTTTCAAAGAGGATCTTATATGCCTCCTCTATTATAGGCGCGCTTACATTGTATCTTTTAGCGAGATTGTACGCCGCTGTTGACGTGTTTATGCCCTCGACTACCATATGCACCTTTTTGACCGCTTCTTCTCTCGTCATTCCGCCGCCTATAAGCTTTCCGGCAGTATAATTTCTTGAAAGAGTGCTTGTTCCGGTAACGATAAGATCGCCTAATCCGGAAAGTCCGGCAAAGGTTGATGCCTTTGCGCCCATAGCAACGCCTATTCGCGTTATTTCTGCACAGCCGCGGGTTATGAGCGCTGCCTTTGTATTATCACCGTATCCCAGTCCATCTGATATTCCGGCGCAAAGAGCTATGACATTTTTTAAAGCTCCGCCCAATTCAACGCCTATAATATCCTCCGATGTGTATACTCTGAACGTGTCACACATAAAGAGATCCTGCAAAAATTCTGCCGTTTCATTCGTTTCAGACGCGACAACAACAGTTGTCGGTATCTTTCTGCTGACCTCCTCCGCGTGAGATGGGCCGCTTAAAACTGAAATATCGGCATAAGGCATTTCTTCCTTATACACCTGCGACAGGCGCAGCTCTTTTTCAAGTCCCTTTGATATATTTACTATCTTCTGTCCCGGCGCGACAAACTCCGCCATCGCTCTCGCCGTAGTGCGTGTTGCGGGAGATGGAGCCGCTGTCACAATAACCTCAGCGCCCTTTATACATTCTTCCATATTGTGAGTACAAACTATATTATCAGGCAGCTTTACTCCGGGCAGGAACTCCTTGTTCTCTCTGTCCGCGTTGAGCCTGTCGGTTTCCTCCTGGATCCATGACCACAAATACACGTCATTCCCTTTTTCAGCAAGAAGTATAGCTATGGCAGTACCCCAGCCGCCTGAACCGATAACAGCTGTTTTCATCAGCAAATTCATCCCCTTTCATACTCGTTTAGATCAGCCATTCTTTTTTGCGCCAAGCTTATTTTCCTTTCCTTGGACAAGACGCACAATATTTGCTCTGTGCTTAAATACGAGAAGAGCTGCAAGGATTATAAAGCACACTCTTCCGACAGTGCTGTCTGACTTAATGCACTCTATAACAGCGAACAGCACCGCTGCCATTATAGAGCCGAGAGATACATATCTCGTAAGCGCCATTATGAGTATTGCTGCCGCGAGAACTATAAGTCCCGTCTGCCAATCCCACATAAGCAGAACTCCTAAACCTGTCGCGACAGCCTTTCCGCCTTTAAATCCAAAAAATACAGGATAGCAGTGTCCGACCGCGACAAACAGACCGGCAATAAACACGATGTAGTCCGGCGCGTTAAACAGATGTATCATAAGTCTTGACAGCAGTATCGCTACAACGCCTTTTAATATATCGAGTATCAGCGTTATGACCGCATATTTTTTTCCCATCGTTCTCAGCATATTAGTAGCGCCCGCGTTTCCGGAGCCGCTCTCTCTTATATCCTTGCCGCTTACCGCCTTTGATATCAAAATAGAGGAATTGATACTTCCTATCA
>CALXSW010000106.1 GCA_944391255.1 uncultured Clostridia bacterium
CATATGAATTGAGAGATGCGAGAACAGGCGAGATCATAATCGGCGGACCGCAGACAGGTTTTGACAACGGACGCGCATGTCTTGCTGATATTGATCCGGCATATGAGGGAATGGAAGGCTGGTCAGCGGCAGGAATACTTACGGCGGCTGACGGTACTGTAATTTCAAATAAATACACAATGGCGGCAAACTTCTTGAACTGGTGGGACGGCGATCTTGGCCGCGAGATACAGGACGGAATATATATCCAAAAGTGGGTTCCTGAAGAGGAAAAGACAGAAACTATATTTACAGCTAAGGACTGCATGTCTATAAATGGAACAAAATCGAATCCGTCACTAACAGCTGATCTGTTCGGTGACTGGAGAGAGGAAACGATATATCCGCTTAAGGACAACTCAGCTTTGAGAGTGTTCACAACTACGATACCTACATCGTACAGAATCCCGACTCTGCTTTCAGATACTCAGTATCGTAACCATGTCGGCTTGCAGAACACATGCTATAATCAGCCAACTCATTTGAGCTATTATCTCGGCTACGACACGGAAACAATCCCTGTTCCTCAGATATTCGTAAATGAGAACGGCACGAAGGTTACAAATCCGGATCTTTCAAAGAAGTCATGGAATATTGAGGATCTGTATTTCGGCGAAACAGTAAAGCTTGCTGTTGACTGTCCTGTTGCGCTTGTAAACGGGATCCCTAAGAGAATAGATAATGACGATACAAACGTTGTAGCGGCTGTAAATGAAGATGCCAGAACGATGGTTCCTGTACGTTTCATTTCAGAGGCATTCGGCGCGGATGTTTCGTGGGATGAGGCTGCGAGACTTGTAACTATAGTAAAGGACGACACTACAGTTGAAATGACTATAGACAGTAAGGATTACAAGGTAAACGGCGAGAGCGCGTCTATGGACACAGCTGCTGTTATAGAAAATGACAGAACGATGGTTCCATTAAGAGCGGTATCTGAATCGCTTGGACTTGATGTATACTGGAATGATGGACTTATCGTTATATCAGACGTGAAAGTTGAGATGTCAGACGAGGCTGCGGCTGATGAAAAGGCGAATATACTCGCCGCGCCTGTTCCGGAAAGAATAGTTCCTACTGTTTTAAATGAGGGTGAGAAGTTCTATACGAATCAGCTTGATGTATATGGTGTTGAGGCGTCAGACAATGACGGAAACCTTGAGAGCGGCGCTATCGACCTTGATATGAACACACGTTGGTCGGGATACGGTCCGAACACTCTTACAGTAGATCTCGGCTCAGAGCAGGAAGTTACAGGCGTAGCAATAGCTATGTGGAAAGGATCAGAGAGAATATATCCGTTTATTATCGAATATTCAAATGACGGTGAAACATGGACAACGGCTCTTGAAAAGACACAGAACTCAGGTACTACAGAGGGAATGGAAGAGTATATGTTCGAGTCACCTGTAAAGGCGAGATATATCCGCTACAATGGTGACGGTGCTACAGATCCAACAAAGAATTATTGCCATATCAGCGAAATAGCTATATTGGGCGCAGAATAAATACAGAATAAATGCATAATAAATTTAAAAAAGAGCGGCAGGGAAAATCTTGCCGCTCTTTTTGAATTTTAGGAATTTCATATGTGAGTTCTCAGATCGTCGCCGAAAACGCGCAGCTCCTCAAAGCTTTTAGCGCCTGTGTACCGGTCAAGGAGCTGTTTCTGCACGTTTGCCGGAAGTGAGTTGAAGTATGCGCGAGATTTCGGATCGGACTCAAGCAATTCCAGTGTTGAATTAAATTCCAATTATATCACCTCATGCTTATTATGGGTGACTTGAAAATTTTTATGCGCGGATAAGCAATCCATTTAAAAGATCGTCTTTTGCGAGCGCTTTTATTTTGTAATGCTGTTTTTTGCCTGTCGCGTTAACAGGTATTGTGCTTGTAAATCTGTAATATCTCGGTCGCTTGTAGTTTGCGATCATAGGACTGTTTATGCAGAACTCGTCAAGCTCATGCACGGTGAGCGAATCATCTTTTTTGACGATATACGCCGTTACGACCTCGCCTCGAGTCTTGTCAGGCACGGCTGTTACGATACAGTCGGCAACCTTTGGATGCGTGTTTAAGACTTCCTCTACCTGAGTCGGGTAGATGTTCTCTCCGCCGGAAATTATCATATCATCTTTTCTTCCGACTATAGTTACGAAATGGTTCTTATCCCATGTTCCGAGATCGTTTGTGTAAAGGTATCCGTCCTTAAACTTGTAGTCTGATTCTTCCTCGTTGTTGTAATAGAATGAAGCCATTTTAGCATGTGATTTGATTATTACTTCTCCTACCTCTGTGTTGTCGTAAGCAACGATGTCATCAGGTTCAGCGCGTCTGTCATCATATACTTTTACTATTCTTACATTATCGTCTGTGCATGATGTTCCGGCTGTTCCGGCTCCTGCCGGAAGATCTGACGGACGCAGGAATGTGTTCCAGAAACTCTCTGTCGTGCCGTAGCCGTTAAATATCTTAGGTGTGAGGACCTTCTGATATTTGATACATGCCGCGCGCTCAAGCGGACTTCCCATTGTCACTATTCCGTGGAGTGTGCTTAGATCTCTTCCGTCCTTTTCTTGAGCTTCTGTGAGCTTTTCGAGCACGTTCGGAACACCTATTATAAATGATATCTTATAATCTTCTACATATTTCAATGTGAGTGACGGATCAAATTTTCTCATTATCGTGACAGAGCCGCCGGCGTAAAGCGTAGGTGTCAATCCGCCTGAATGAAGTCCGCCTCTATGGAACCATGGAGTTGTGTTCATAGACTTATCGTCTGATGAGAATGGGAAGTGTATCATAACGTCATGAGCTGACAGAACCTCGTTTATGCTTGTAAGACACACGCCCTTAGGCTTTCCAGTAGTTCCTGATGTGTAAAGTCTTGTCGTTTCGTCGTAGATCGAAAGCTGCCATTCTACAGATGGATCTTCGTCTGAACGGTGGTTTACATAATCTGAATATTTGAGTGTGCCCGGTATAGGCAGCTCATTGTTGTCGTGATCGTCGATCATCAATATAACTGACGGCTTGTGCTTTGAAAGCTTTAAAGCTTGCTCTACCGCCGGCTTGTTCATCGCCTCGTATATAAATACTTTAGGGCGGCTGTCATCTATCGTGTCGGCTATTTCTCCGGCTGAGAGTCTGAAGTTTATCGGACAGTTTACAGCGCCGATCTTATGGCATGCTATATACGCGAATGCAAATTCAGGACAGTTCATCAGCTGGAACATAACAACATCAGATTTTTTTATGCTCGACTCAAGCATAGCGTTTGCGAGTCTGTTTGCCTCCGCGTTCAGCTCTTCATATGACCAGCGTACGTTTCTGACAGGCTCGAACAGTGCCTCGCGGTTTGAGAAACGCTCAACATTTCTCATAAATCCGTTTATCCATGTGTATTCCTTTTCAAATGAGTGCCTGAACATATCTATGCGCGTATGTGTTGAATCCATTGTAAATTTTGCTTTAGCGGATTTAAGCGCGCTTTCAAGCTCGTCGAACATCTCTGTGACCTCGTCGGCGTCGTAGTCGTAATTTGATCTGTTTGAGCAATTTTCAAGAAGTCTTATAAGATCAAGTATTTTTTCAGAACGTGCGGATGCGATCCTCTGGAATCGCTGTTTTTTTGATTCTTTCTTCATAATTGTGACCATTAATCCCTTTCATAAAATCCAGTTTGAATTAAAACCATTCAGGTCGTGCGAGATAGACGGTTTTTATTTAAACTTTATCTCTCCCTGTAATAAGTAACTTAGAGTAAACGTATTATAACACTATATAGCGGTAAAGTCAATAGAAAAAACAAAAAAGAAATATATTTCTCAAATATGCGCAATATTTCTGAAATATAAAAATTAAAAACTATATTTTACATATATTTGAGAAATGTATGTAAAATTAAATTAATTGTAAATAAAATACACAAATATATTGACAATATGTTTTCGGGGTGCTATACTTAGGCTAACAATTCGCTGAGGAGATAAATAAAAACTGGGTTTTGTGAAAGGGATCGATGGTCATAGATATGGTAATAGTTGAATTTAATGAAAAAAGATGTAAAGCGTGCGGTTTATGCGCTGACGCTTGTCCGCTGGGTATTATATATGTAAATACAGACCGCGTAATGGTAAACGGACGCGGCTGCGCGGAGCTTAAGGAAAATAAATGTATAGGCTGTAAATCGTGTGTCACGGTATGTCCTGACGCGGCTATATCGCTTAGAAGGACAGATGAAGATAAGTGAAAGCGGTTTTAGCCGATAAAGAAGGAGAATAT
>CALXSW010000107.1 GCA_944391255.1 uncultured Clostridia bacterium
ACAATCCGCCCATATTCGGCGCAAGCTGGATTATAAGGTTTTCATAAACGCCTGTTTCGTCATCATAGGCGGAAATGCTGGCCTCATACTTATCCACACGGTACACATTGCCGTTTACCGTATATTCGTAAAACGCCCGCACGTACAGCTTATACACATCGTCATTTTGCTCTACGGGGAAAGAAATATCGATATGCAAAATGTTGGGATTCGTCGGATAAACACGGGTAATGGTCGGTGCCGTGTGATCTATAGTTTCATCGGCAAATACTAAATTTACAGGAAAGAATGTTATCAGTATACAAGCTATAAGAGATATACCTGTTAATATATTTGTGATTTTCTTCGTTTTCATTTTCAAGCCCCCTTTGTTCCGTTCATAATTAAATTTTTGATCTTAAGTTCATTTTCAAAAAGCTGCTCCACACGGTCAGCTATGTATGTTACGGCTCGCTGTTCGCCTTTCATGGATAAGCCTGTACTCGGAGCTGTAACAGAAACTGAAAGCTTTGTCGCCGGCATATCCTCCGATATGGTAAAGGAAAATTCGCTGTAGTTTCCGTAAACTGTAATGCCCGCAAGGATATCGCCGCCGGTATCTTTACGGTATTCACTGTTTTCCTGATCGAGCACATCATAAAGCGCCAAAAGCACAAGCTGTTTTGTGTATGGCAGTATTCTTTGTATTGTCATCATGATTTTCACACCCTCTCAACAATGATCGTTTTTCTTTTATATGAATATGGTATCAAAATAATACAGTTTTGTATAGGTCACATGTGTGCCAATCTAAAAAAACATAAAAAAATAGAGGGGTCACATTTGTGATCCCCGTCTAAAAATACAGTATTTAAGCCATTTTATTTAATATTAGAAATATATTTAGCATAATTTTGAAAAAGTCCGATCCTCGATTTTGTGCCTGCCTTTTCATAGATAGACGCAATATATCTTTGCAAAACTCGTCTTGAAATAAATAATCCGTCCGCGATCTCCTGAACGCCGTCTTCTGTTGAAAGCAGTTTTTCAAGAACTTCTGTTTCGCGCGGAGTGAGAGAACAGTGCTGCGCGTACATTTTCAGCCGTTCCTGAGGTGATATTTGCGGCTCGGCTGAAATACTGATCTCCGGTTTATCTGTTTTGCCCCCGATCTGCAGATAACCGCCGGCGGCTAATGTGATAACTAACACTACGAACATCAGGATATCCATTCCTATAATTAAGTTAAACGGAAGATCGGCGATATGTAAAACAGCCCATAGACAGTCAGCAGATCCGCTTATTGCGCGCCCCATACCTGCCCAAAACTCGGGATATTTTGTCTTTTGAGAAATATTCCAAAACATCAGGTTGAAAAAAGCAATATTTGAGCCAAGGCAGATATAGTATATGCACATATTAAAATAATAATTTTCATGCTCGCCGAAAAGAATAGGGTTAAACACAGCAAACATAGTCATACACAATGTGGCGAGTGGAACATATTTTTGCTTTTCTATATCGCCTATACAACCTATCAAAGCATATCCGGCTATGATAAATAACCTCGGCCATGAATAATAATTGAATTCCTGATAATTTGTATCTACATTAAGCCGCATCATATGCGAGTCGTAAAAAGTGCCGATAAGAGAAAGTGCAATAACAGTTATCGATAATATAAGCAGTCTTTTTTGCGTATCTTTTTTTGATTCCGGCGAGCTTTTGTCATAAGGCAGGCAGTCATGAGCCAACCAATCCCATGGCTTTTTGACAGCGAGCCAAAGCGTGGCAAAAAAACCAAAAACAAGCACAACAGGAATACCAAACATAATATTAAGATACTCTTGAAGCAAATATTGAAGTAAAACTGCTAAGGCTGCGCCTGCTGCCATAGCCTTGCCTATATAGCATGTCTGAGATAAAGCTAAGGACATACAAAAATAGACCATTCCTCCAAGCACACCTAACGAAAAAGCGGACAGCATGGCCATTATGGAATAAGCGGTGACTGAACGTATGAAGTAAAGAGAAATGACGCTGATACAATATATAATATTCGGTATTACAAGCAGCCTTATGCGCGTCTTTGTATCTTGAAATTTTCTGCGCAGCAGCGCAAAAGATACGAAGCCGACAGAAACAAGCACATAATCAATATAGTGCAGCGCAAGCTGCCAGAATGAATTAGAAACAGCGATATTTTTCTGATCAATAAACGTAAGCGTTACCATATATTCAAACATATAGATCGAGAAAAAGGCGATCAGAAAAATAATTTTATGAGTTTTTATTTTATGCTTGATCAAAGCTAAATCCATTATTATTTTTCCTCCTCTGAGCGATATAGTACTCTGCCGCAATGCGCGCAGCAGCTGATATGAATGAAAGAGCGGCGGCGAGATTCGCGCATTGTGTAAACATCAAATGATAACACAGCCAAGGTCAGCTCAACTCGCCGGGATTTTACCGGACACGTGCTGTTGAGGCTGCTGTAAAGCTCAATTGATCTGCGGCAGCCTCGCCAGCAAATATCATGTGCCGGAATATTTTTATTCTTCCCTGTTAAGCTTTAATACCGCCACTGTTGCCGCGCCGGAGCGGCTTGTCACATTGCTGTCATATGTCAGCGTAAAGCTTGTGGGCGACGGAACATAAATGATCATAGAATTTGATCCGTACGCGCTGGACGATACGGTATTTGTCTTAAAATAAATACCGTATTCAAGATGCGGTGAGCCGTTATATGAAGGCGTTATCTGCATATAGCCGGGATCATCAAGCACAGCCGAAACGCTGAATGATATAAAATAGTATCCCGGTGTCAAAGTTATTTGTGTCGCGTTTTCAAGCGCGATATTACCTGTAGTATCGGCTGTGCCGGTCGCGAGCGGGATCCTTTGGCTGTCCGCAAATAAAACCTCGAATGTCACAAATGACGCAAAAGTATTGAGTGATGGCTCTCCCGGCGGCCCCTGTTCTCCTTCCGGTCCCGGCGGCCCCGGCGGTCCGGGCGGTCCCGGCTGAGGACAGCAGCAAATATGGTCATGACAATGACAGCGATGACATAAGCCGCTGAACCGTTCGCCAAGCTCTTTTATTTTCTTCATGTTATTACCCCCGTTATATGTTATATATAATAATATATGACATTAGGGTATATATTGTGTATTGCTTTTTGAAAGCGGTATAAAACAGACTGTTACAGTATCTGTATTTCGGCTCTGCTTCCGCCTGATCTGTCCTTGTGGACAATGATCTGCTTGTCTATGCGGTTTTTAAGATCGCCGACGTGCGAAATTATGCCGACAAGCCTGTTGCTGTCGGAGAGCGAGGCAAGCGCTTTTACCGCCTGCTCAAGCGACTCATCATCAAGCGATCCGAACCCCTCATCGACAAACATTGAATCAAGCCGTATTCCTCCCGCGCTTGACTGTATCTCGTCTGAAAGACCGAGTGCAAGCGAAAGCGACGCTTTAAAGGATTCACCGCCCGAAAGCGTTTTTACGCTTCTTTCGGTGCCGTTGTAATGGTCGATAACATCAAGCTCAAGTCCGCTCTGTGCTTTGTTGTTTCCGGATTCACGGCGGCGTTTCAGCTCATACTGTCCGCTTGACATTACCATGAAACGCGTGTTTGCGCGCCGGATAATGCGGTCAAAATATGTCATCTGTATATATGTTTCAAGCATGATCTTCTCTTTGCCGCTTATATTTCCGTTGGCTGTATCTGAAAGTGATTTTACCCAGATAAGTCTTTCTTCTACTGTTTTTATCTCGTTTGAGCGCAGCTCTATATTATTGCGTGCCGACTTGTTCGATGTCATTCTCGCATGAACAGCTTTCTGCATATGTTGAAGCGTATTTTTTTCGAGCTTTAGCTCCTGCTGCTCCTTCTCCGCTGAAGATGTGTCAGTTTCTTCGCCTTGGGCGAGTATGTTTTTGTTTGTTTCAATTCTGCTTTCAAGTGATGCGATATTGTTCTTGCAGCTGTCATAGTCAGCGGCAGCGTCCTCTATAGCCTTTTCAAGCGACGCTTTCCTTGTGTTGAGCGCTGTTTTTGCCTCTGACGCCGTTTTCTTGTCATCATACTGCAATTTCTGTTGCAGCTGATCGATGCGGCTCTCGAGTGATGAGAGCTTTGTGCTGTTCTCTGTGACAGACTGTTTAAGCGCGTCTATATCCTTGTTTAAGATCTCAGCATTCTTTTTTTCTGCCGGTATAGCGGCGGTTATTTCGTCTTTTCGTTCCTCATCTTTCTTTATTTTTGCAAGAGCGTTGTTTATCTCTGTGATCTCTGATCGTACGCCCTTTTTCGCGTTTTCTATTGTCATACCGCAAAGCAGCTTTTCAGAAAGAGAGCTGATCTGCGCTTCTTTTTCTTCTATCGCGCCGTTTATTTTTCCGGCAGCGCTGCTCGCGTCGCTTTCGTCCTTTTGCGCCTGCTCTGAGAGCTTTTTCTTTCTTTCAAGCTGCTGCTTTGTCGGAGCTGAATCAGATCTTTTTGCCGGTGACGGGTGAGATAATGAACCGCAAACAGGACATGGGACATCGTCTGAAAGAGTTTCGGCGAGAATGCCTGCCTGCGCGTCAAGATAAGCTCTGTTGGCACAGTCATATTCGTCTTTAAGCTTCTTTGCCTTGTTTGATTTGTCTATGTAGTCAGCCTGAGCCTCGCGAAGCTCTTTTATTAATTCATTATACTTTTTATTTTCGTTTTCAAGAGCGAGAAGCGACTTCATCTTTTCATCTGCCGCGTCTTTTGCCGCTTTGAAACGCGCTTTTTCAGCTCCTGTGTTTTCAAGTGATCTTAATTCTGTTTCGAGAGAGTCAGTTAAGACGATGCTGTTTTCCAATGATGTTTGCTTTGATTTAAGCGTTTTTGTGTTGCTCTCTATTGACTTGTTGAGTTTTTTGCATTCCGTTTTTGCACTGTCAAGCTCGTCATATTCCGCAAGCTCGGAGTCTATAACCGCTATCTTCTTTATGATCTCATTTATTTCCGGCTTTGCATCTTCCGCGTCTTT
>CALXSW010000108.1 GCA_944391255.1 uncultured Clostridia bacterium
GGGATACAATGTGAAGTATGATGATGAAAACAGAATTGTGACTATTTCTGATGGCAGCACAAACATTAAGCTCATAATAGGTGACAGATATATTACAGTTAATGATGAAGCGATCGAAATGGACACAGAGGCACGACTCATAAATGACAGAACATACATACCGATAAGATTTGTGGCAGAAGCGTTAGGTTACACTGTTAACTACAGCGCACCTATCACAGGCTGGACAATAAACGAAAACGGTGAAATAGTGCTTATATAGTAAACTGTAGTTTTTATGCTGTATATTAGTACAGATGAAGCTTTAGAATTTGTATACAACAGGAGACATGATCATGAGAAAAGTGCCATACATAATAACGGCTGTAAATATTTTATTTCAGATCGTATATATGACGATCGGCAGGAAAGCTTATGATGAATTGGGTGTATTGAATCATATATTTTATGTGTTCAGACCGGAGTATATGATCATATCAGGTATAGTTGTGCTTTTTAATTTATTTATATTGGCAGCGGTATTAATATATTTAAGAAAAGTTAAAATATGCGATATCGCAGTGATAATATTAAATTTGCAGTATTTAGTTTTTTATAGATATTTTCTGAGTATACAGTAAAAAAATACAATTAAAACCGGCTCCCGTTTGGGAGCCGATTTTAATTATTTATAAAGAGGGCCGTATTCTTTACATGCTCTGTAATCAGTTGATGTCGAATCTTCGCCTAAACCGAATCCAGCCCATGAGTGAGGTCTGAAAATACGTTCATCAGGAACGTTGTGGATCGATACCGGTATTCTGAGCATTGATGCTAACGTTATAAGGTCTGAACCGATATGACCGTGAACTGTAACGCCGTGATTAGCTCCCCAGTTTGCCATAACAGAGTATACATCCTTGAAAGCGCCTTTGCCTGTAAGGATCGGAGTAAACCATGTTGTAGGCCATGATGGATCTGTTCTCTTGTCGAGCTTGTCGTGAACGTCATCATCGAGTGTTACGGTGTATCCTTCAGCGATCTGGATAGTAGGACCGACGCCGTCTATGATGTTTACTCTCAGCATTGTTACCGGCATTTCAGCCTGCGTCTTGAAGTGTGATGAGAAACCGCCGCCGCGGAAATATTCATAATTCGCTCTGCACCAGTCTGTAGCTTCAAGACATGCCGCTATATCTGAGTCTTTCATGTTCCACCATTCCTTGACTGTTCCGTTTCCGTTTTCGTCCTTTGAACAGCCTGTGCAGTCAAGAGCTGTAGCGCCTGAGTTAATGAGATGTATAAAACCATCTTTCGCCATGCCTTCAGGCTTTTTGCCTGTAACTCTTTCTACTGCTTCCGGACTCCAGTATGTTCGCACATCGTGGAAGCAAGGAGCTTTTCCTGTAAGGAGCTTTGCGAACAGCATTGATATGCCGTTCAATGTGTCATTTTCTGTAGCGAATGGGAATGGCTCTTTCTTTCCGTTCCAGTCAAAGCTTGATGCCATGATAGATTCTGTGAAGTCGGCATTCGGAAGCCAGTCTGTCCACATACGCTGTCCCTGGAAACCGCCTACTATGCCGTTTCTGCCGAGTGATTCTTCACTCCAGCCCATTTCGGCAAGCTTTGGATTTCCGAAAAGAATATCTCTTACTATTATAGTAAATTTAGCTATAAATTCCCAGTCCTTGTCAGCCGGAACGACCTTTGATCTGCGGATTATTTCCGGCAGGTCCTTTCCGGCGTTAACGTCGAAGCCTTCCTTGCAGTTAGCTTTTATCCATGATAAAGCCTTTTCATATTCAGCCTTGTCATATATTTCAAGTGTGATTCTTCTTAAGATTTCAGTTAAGTCTACCCATTCAGCTCTGATGCCGAGGTATTTCTGCATAAATGATGGATCACAGAACGAGCCTGCAATTCCCATCGACACGCCGCCAAGGTTTACATATGCCTTGTTTCTCATCATTCCCACAGCGATAGAGCTTCTCGCAAATGCGAGTATCTTTTTTGCGACATCGTCCGGGATCGTTGTGTCTGTCGCATCTTGAACGTCATGACCGTATATGGAGAACGCCGGAAGCCCTCTTTGAGCATGAGCTGCCATAACAGCGGCGAGATATACAGCTCCGGGGCGTTCGGTGCCGTTAAATCCCCATACCGCCTTTATTGTGAGCGGGTCAAGATCCATTGTCTCGCTTCCGTAGCACCAGCATGGTGTTACGCTTAAAGTCGCGCAGACGTTTTCAGTGGAGAATTGTCTTGCAACTTTTGCGGCTTCCGCGCCTCCTCCTATGGTCGTACAGCCAACTATGCACTGGACGGGTGTGCCGTCCGGGTAGCGGAGATTTTCTGATATCAGCTTAGCAGCCGCGTTAGCCATATTCATTGTCTGAGCCTCGAGGCTTTCTCTTACTCCGCCCCATCTTCCATCTATAACAGGTCTTATACCGATTTTTGGATACATAATAATAATCTTCCTTTCTGTATATTTTGGATATTTATAAATGCTTTATATCTTGATTTACCTGAATATATAATAATATATTACTTTATAACTCCCTTTTTCAGAATTATATTGGCATACAGAGCGTCTTCGCTTGTAGCGACTATGGCGTATGCCTTTTTTGCTCGTTCGTAAAATGAAAATCTGTCTAAAAATCCGATCTTTGCATTTTCCCCTTCATAAATATTGAGTGTTTCCTTATAGTCGTTCCATATAGGTGTTTCAACATTATCGCCGGGGAGAACACTCATAAGAATTACATTTTCATCAACGTATGAGTCTAACGGGAGCATGCTTATTATAGCCTCAAGAACATCGTTTCCGCCGTTTCCGTCCAGACGTATAACGCGTTCGTTATGAGTATAGCAAGGGAAATTTCCGTCGGCTACAACGATCTCATCGCCGTGTCCCATTTCCATAAGCACCTTCATCAGATCAGGTGATAAAATCCGAGGAACATTTTTTAACATAATCCTGCCTCCTTTAAAACTCAATTTGGGGGGATTTTTTTAATAAAGCCGCACCGTTTGACGTGGTGCGGCTTTATGATGTATTAACCCTGGTAAACGAGATTCTTCTCTACCATTTCGTCAACATTTGTTGCATCCCACCATGCACCAGAGATATCTACTTTTTCTGTAACTTCTTTTCCTTCGATCGCAAATACTGCCTGCTCAACAGCCTGATATCCTATTTCGTATGAATCCTGAGCAACAGAACCTACGAGCTTAGGACCTGATGTAGCTTTCATCCATTCGATCTGCTTTGTTCCAGCGTCATAACCGCTGAACTTGATACCGTCATATTTTGTGCCTGATGCTGCTATAGCATCGTAAACCTGTTTAACGATACCTTCGTTTGTCATAAATATAGCCTTTGCTCCCTTTTCATAAAGAGCCTCAAGCGCTGCCTTGTACGCGTTGTCGGCGTCACCAGGCTTTACTTCCTTTTCTATAACATATTTGCCGGCTGTCGAAGGATCAGCGTCAGCAAGTTCCTTAAACTTGTCAATAAAGCCCTTAGCTCTGTCAATACCTGTCTGTGTTTCGTCATGCTGAATAACGCCTACTACATACTTGTCTGCTGAAGCGATATCGCTCTTGAGAACCTCGAAGAATTTTTCAGCGTTTAGAGCTGCCGCCTTTTCATTGCTTGTAGCAACTGATGAAACGATAGGATTCTTGTTAGCGCTGTCTAAAGCTTTTATATCGTTTTCCCAAACGCCGCTGTCGAACTGTACTACAGGGATCTTGCTGTCATAAGCCTGACTCAAGAGATCAACGAATCCTTCGCCGATCGTGCCTAAAACAAGGCCGTCTACTTTGTTTGACAGTGCAGTCTGAACCATTTCCTTCTGTGATGGAAGATCCTTTGCCGATTCACTTGCAGGGCCGCGGAAAGTTATGTTATATCCGTACTTCTTTCCTGCCGCCTCTGCTCCTGCCTTTACAGACTGCCAGAACGCGTGTGATTCACCCTTGGCATCTACCGCGATTGTGCCGCCGCCTGATCCGCTGCCGCTGTTTGCTGTGTCACCGCCGCCGCCGCATGCAGTAAGGCTCAAAGCTAATGCGCTCGCTGCGAATAAAGCCATCACTTTAAAAATTTTTGATTTCGACCATTTCATAATTATACCCTCTTTCTTTAATAAATTTTATTTTAATTTTAATTATGATCGTACTTGTTTTTTGTTTTTCTTATCGCTGTTTGCAGGTATCTTTACCTTTGCAGCGTTCTTGTTCTTGATCACGTCCATAAGAACGGCTACAACAACGATTATACCTGTGAGAACATATGTAACATATGTCGAGTTGAGATTGAGATTGAATTTTGCGAGAACGAAGTTAAGACCGCTTCTGATAACTACGAGCATCAATGAACCTATTACAGATCCGCTGATCGATGCGATACCGCCTGCCGCGCTTGTTCCGCCTATATATACGCCTGCTATAGCGTCAAGTTCCATGCCGTTTCCTGTTGCGGCTGCTACTGTCGAGAATGATGCTGACCAGAATATAGCAGCTATTCCCGCGCCGAGTCCGCTGAATATGTAGGCAAGGAGCTTATATTTATCTGTCTTTACGCCGGAAAGGCGTGTTGCTTCTTCATTACTTCCTATAGATAGTATGTAACGTCCTATCTTGCACTTGTACATAAGATACATACAGAGTATCCAGAAACCTATGAGCCAGAACAGGCCTGTAGGGATCCCGTTGGCGTTTGAGAACACCTTGTTGAACCATGTGCCGTTAGGATAGAATATGTTTGGTATAGATACTATAATAGCGCTGAGACCTCTTGCGAACATCATTGTGCCGAGAGTCGCTATAAATGCCGGAAGCTTAAGCTTTGCGATCAGGATACCGTTTATAAGACCGAAAAGCGCGCCTATACATATCATGACAGGGATCGTAAGCGATAACGGCATACCGTCCATCTGCATTTTACCGGCTATGACCGATGCGGCTATACAAACTGTACCGATAGAAAGATCTATTCCTCCTGTTGCTATTACGAATGTTACGCCGAGCGCCATAACAGCGTATGGTACTAAAGACTGTGTCATACTTAGTATGTTGTATGAATTCATAAAGTTTTTGTTCAGTATAGTGAACACTATCATCAGGCCTATCAGAGCCGCAACGATGATGAAATTCTGTTTGCCTTTTTTCATGACAGAATTTAATATCGAATTATTATTTGTTGTATTAAGCTGTTTCATAACTATTCTCCCTCATTGTAGCATACTTCATGATCTCCTCCTGTGTGGCGTCCGCTATATCAAGCTCCGTTGTGATCCTGCCTTCGCACATTACCACCACTCTGTCGCTCAATCTCTGGACCTCGGAAAGTTCTGAGGATATCATGATGATCGATTTTCCGTTAGCTGCAAGATCTTCTATAAGATCATATATTTCACTCTTTGCGCCTATATCGATTCCTCTTGTAGGTTCGTCAAATATAAATATGTCGCTGTCCTTCATAAGCCATCTTGCAATAATAACCTTCTGCTGATTTCCTCCGGACAGGTTTTTTAAGAGCTGTTCCATTGACGGAGTTTTTGTTCTCAGCTTTTCGTTATATTTTTTTGATTCTCTGGCTATCTTCTTGTCATTTATCCAGCCGAATTTTATAAACTTGTCAAGCGAGCTTAACGCTGTGTTTTCTGAGATGGATTTATTGAGCATCAGACCGTACTGCTTGCGATCCTCTGACAAATAGCATATGCCATGCTTAACGGCTGTGAACGGTTCGTTTATAGCTACCTTTTCGCCGTTTATAAAAATTTCGCCGCTGTCATATCTGTCTGCTCCGAAAATCGCTCTCGCCACCTCTGTTCTGCCGGCGCCCATAAGACCGGAGAAACCGAGTATCTCACCTTTCCTGAGCTTGAAGCTGACATTCTTGATAGTGTTTCCGCTGCACAAATTCTTTACTTCAAGCACAACAGGCGCGTTATCCGGAACATTGCTTGCTTCCTTTTTATCTCCGTATACGACACGTCCTACCATCATTTTTACGATCTCGTCCTTTGTCGTCTCTTTTGTGTTTAATGTCCCTACATATTCACCGTCACGCATTACCGTTATTCTGTCGGAGATCCTGTTGATCTCGTCCATGCGGTGCGATATGTAGATCATTCCGATACCCTTATCGCGAAGATCATTCATTATCGCGAACAGCTCATCTACTTCAGTTTGAGTCAGCGCCGCTGTCGGCTCATCGAGTATGAGCAGCTTTGAATCGTGCGAAACAGCTTTTGCGATCTCGACCATCTGCTGTTTTCCGACTGTGAGCGTGCCGAGCGTGACTGACGGATCTATATCCACGCCTATCTTATCAAAGAGCTTTTTCGCGTCTTCCTCCATCTTCTTATCATCTATATAGAAATTCTTTATTAAAGGCTCTCTTCCTATATAAATGTTCTGCGCTACCGTAAGATGATTCATCATATTCAGCTCCTGATGGATCATGCTTATTCCGGCTTGCTGTGACTGCGAGATATCTGTAAATTTTACTTTATTTCCGAACAATGTTATCTCTCCGTCATCCATTGTATGGATACCTGTAAGCACCTTCATCAGTGTGGATTTGCCGGCGCCATTTTCGCCCATCAACGCGTGAACCTCTCCGGCTCTCAAATCGAAGCTTACTGACTTCAATGCGTGTACACCGGAAAATCGCTTATCGATATTTTTCATTTCCAGTATGGTTT
>CALXSW010000109.1 GCA_944391255.1 uncultured Clostridia bacterium
TCTCAAACACCTTCTCATATTCCATGCCTTTTTTACAGTCCATAAAATTATAACATGCGCATGTGGCGAGCACCATCTGATCATTATTATGGATCATCATTCTGAGGCACAGATTATCCGTGTCCTCATTGCAGTGCATTTTGAGTCTGAACCTTATTTTTTCATCATCCTTGAAATGACAATTATCCTTGCCCAATATCTCAAGCGAATCCATTATGACCTTATTTGTCAGGAATGTAAATTTATGCGCGTCGGTATAGTCATTAAACACCTTCGCTATTATCTCATCATTTCTGAGATAAATATCTATCGCCTTTTCCACCTCACCGTCATATATAGCCTCGCCTTTACGCAAAACTATGCACCTGCTGCACAGCTGACGTATAGTCTGCATATTATGACTTACATATATTATCGTCTTTCCCTCATCGCGCGCAACCGATATCATTTTATCGATACATTTTTTCTGAAACGCCATGTCGCCCACAGCCAGCACCTCGTCCATAAGCATTATGTCACTGTTTAAGTGAGCAGCCACTGAAAACGCAAGCTTTACGAACATTCCGGACGAATACCGTTTTACAGGAGTGTCTATAAACTGTTCACACTCCGAAAATTCTATTATATCATCAATTCTTTCGTCTATCTCAGAGCGTTTCATGCCGAGTATCGCGCCGTTCATATATATATTCTCTCTGCCTGTAAGCTCAGGGTGAAACCCTGTTCCGACCTCAAGCATAGACGAGATTTTTCCTTTTACTCTTATCTCGCCCTCTGTAGGCGCGGTAACCCTTGAAAGGAGCTTTAAAAGCGTTGACTTTCCCGCTCCGTTTCCGCCTATAAGACCTATAGTTTCGCCCTTTCTGACGCTGAACGACACTCCGTTCAATGCCATGAATTTTTCATTTTTCTCATATGCCTTTGATCCTATTTTTGAATTAGGATCCTCCTTGTGGCGCACTCTTGCCCACCAGCTTTGCAGATCGCCTTTGAGCGTTCCGCCGCCTATCGTGCCGAGCCTGTATTGTTTTTTTACATTATCTATCTCTATTACAACATCTCCGGGCATATTATACCTCACACCGTATCCATAAAAGTTTTTTCCACTCTGTTAAATATAAGCACACCTGCAAACAGCACCACCGCTGTAACTATCCAGCTTATGCCCCAGTATGAATAATCCATAGAGCCGCAGCCTAAGATCGCATATCTGAAATTATTGACCGCCGGCGCTACAGGGTTAAGCATAATATATTTAACAAGCTCCGGCTTTGTGGTCATTATCTGTGAAACAGGATATACGACCGGAGTAGCGTACATCCAAAGCGACACGCCAAATCCAACCAAAACCTGAAGATCTCTGTATTTCGTCGTTACAGATGATATTATTATACCGATCCCCATGCCGAGGACAGCCATCTGCAATATCATGATCGGGATAAGCAGCATATGTATTCCCGGTCTTACATATATACCATTTACAGCAAATATGCCCATACATACAAACACTATCGCAAGCTGTATAAAAAAGCTCAAAAGAGCGTATATGACAGATGTCACAGGTGTTACAAGTCTTGGGAAATACACCTTGCCGAATAGACCGGCATTTCCTGTAAATGTGCCTGCAGTTGAAGTAAGGCAGGTCGAAAAGTAACCCCATATAGCATTTGAACAGAGATAGAACAAAAACTGCGGCACTCCGTCAGTCGATATATTCGCTATCTGGCCAAATATTATAGTATGCATAGAAGATGACATCAACGGCGATATTATAAACCACAATGGTCCTAATATCGTCTGTTTATAGGCGCTTGTAAAATTACGCTTAAGAAACATGAATATCAGATCTCGGTAATGCCATACCTCTCTTATGTTAATTTCAAACCATCCCGTTTTAGGCCTTATTATAAAGTCCCATTCCTTATTGACCTTTTTCATGACTCTTCAATATTCCTTCAAAAAAATTCTAATTATATTCATTTTATCATATTTAACGCCTGTTTGCAATAGTTTTGCTCAAAAAAATGAGCCGCGGCGCTCCTTTAAAAATTGCTCCGCAGCTCATATATATTATTTTTTGCTTGTAAGACTATATTTCTGCTGGTATTCCTTTAACATTCGCTTGTATTCAGCCGAATCACGTCTTTCTCTGTGCGCGTCTGAATGCATTTCGTAGCTCGCGTCATTCATCTGTATAACAAATGCCGCTATATTCTTACAGTGATAGCTTACCTTTGCGAGAGATGTCACAGCGTCGGTGAAAATTATACCTGTTTCAACGGTACATTTTCCGTCGCGCATTCTTCTTATATGGCTCTTTTTCAGCTCCTCGCTGAGCATGTCTATAACCTCATCCATGACCTCTATCTTATACGCGATCGTCATGTCGTTATTTACAAACACTTTTACCGTCATGTCCATTATATCAGATACAGCAGACGAGAACATCTTCATCTCATTTTCAGCGTTTTCTGAGAATATCGAATTTTTATCCTGTTTAGCTCTCGCTGTAAACAAAAGATTTTTTGAATAGTCTGTTATCTGTTCAAGCTCACCTATCGAGTGAAGAAGCATCGTCACCTTTCTCGACTGATGCACGCCGGTGAGCTTTGCTGATAATTTTATGAGATATTTGCTTAGCTCGTCCTCATATCTGTCAAGCAGCGTTTCGTTCTGGATCACCTGCTCATCATTCTTGTCAGTAAGCTTTTTCATGCAGTCTATTGAAAGGCCAAGCGTTTCCTGTGCTATATACGCCATATTGAACGCCATTGTCTGCGTGTTATCAAGTGCGTATTCAGGATTTATAAAGAATCTGTCATCAAGCACCGAGAACTCGTCCACATCTTTCTTGCCGTCCTTAATGGTCAGCTTGGCAAGTTTTTCAAGCAGCTTAGTGAACGGCAGGAATATCATCGTCACCAAAAGGTTAAAGCATGTGTGAACAATAGCGATATTAACAGCTGTTACAGAATCACCCATAAAGTTAAACTTCACTATTGCGTTTATTATATAGAACAGCGACAGGAATATTATTGTTCCTATTATGTTAAAATAAAGATGCACAGAAGCGGCTCTCTTAGCATTTTTATTCGCGCCTATAGACGCCAGTATTACTGTTATACATGTACCTATATTCTGTCCGAGTATAATAGGTATAGCTGAACCAAACGTCACAGCTCCCGTTGCTGACAAGGCCTGAAGTATACCTACAGATGCCGATGAAGACTGGATTATAGCTGTAAGGACACAACCCGCGAGAACACCTAAAATAGGATTTTCAAACATAACGAGAATTTTTGTAAATTCCGGTACATCCTTGAGCGGCTCGACGGCTGACGACATCGTGTCCATACCGAACATGAGTACTGAAAAGCCAAGCAATATGCTTGCAACGTTTTTCTTCTTGTTTGATTTTGACGCCATTGAGATAATTATACCGATCATAGCAAGTATAGGCGTAAAGTTTGTCGGCTTCAAAAGCTGCATGAACAAACTGTCGCCCTGTATTCCCGATAAGCTCAGTATCCATGCTGTTGCCGTTGTTCCGACATTCGCGCCCATTATTATACCTATTGCCTGTGAAAGGCGCATTATTCCGGAGTTTACAAAACCAACTACCATTACAGTCGTAGCCGATGATGACTGGATTATAGCTGTAACCAATGTACCCAGTAACACACCCTTTATAGGATTTGATGTAAGTCTTTCCAGTATCTTTTCAAGCTTGCCTCCGCCGAGCTTTTCAAGCCCGCTGCCCATGATGTTCATACCGTAAAGGAATAGTGCCAATCCTCCGATAAGACTCAGTACGTTAAATAACGACATATGTTATCCTCCTTGGTAAGCTCCTGTTTTTTCTTATTCGTTTTTTGTTTTTATTTTGTTTTTATTTTGTTTTTATTTTTTTAACTTACCATTAACATATTACAGCATATTTTAATTTTTTTCAATATATGATAATTTTATTTTACTTATTTTTTACAATGTAAATTTTTTTTTACATTGTGCGCGCTCCATTTATAAAATCTATTATATATTCTCCGGCTTTTTCCGCGTCACTGCCGCTGAATCCGTGACCGGCTCCCGGCAGGACTTTCAGCTCCGCACTGTCATAAACATCAAGCGCCCGGACTGAATACTCAAGCGAAACAAGCTCATCGCTGTCGCCATGTAGTATGAGCGTGCTGTTTTTATATCCGCCTATTATTCCGAACACATTAAGCTCAACAACATCATAATAATATTTTCTTCCGATCTCTCCGCCGAGTATCTTTATCTTTTCCGGTATCCGTCCATGTTCTGCCGAAAAACGTTTTGCTATGTCAGGTATTCCAAATGCAGGATATAGCAGGATAAGACCCTTTATTCTATCTGAATTATCCACTGCCGTAAGCGCGCTCACAAGTCCGCCTTGGCTCTTGCCCATTAGAAAAACATTATCCCTGTCAACAAAATCAAGACCAAGCACAAAATCAATAACCGTGTTAAGATCCGCCTTTTCTGTCAGCACCGACATA
>CALXSW010000110.1 GCA_944391255.1 uncultured Clostridia bacterium
GATACCATTTCCATATACTGAAAATGATATACATGAAAACAGGAACAAGCTCATATATTATGAGTCAAGCAGAGGTTGTCCTTTTCGTTGCAGTTACTGTCTTTCTTCGACAGTACATAATGTCAGATTCAGAAATCTTGAAACAGTAAAACGAGAATTGAAAGCGTTTATAGATCAGGGTTGCCGTATAATTAAATTTGTTGACAGAACGTTCAATGCTGATAGAAAAAGAGCGGCTGAGCTTATAGAGTTTTTGATACTCGAGGGGAAAGCGACGCAGTTCCATTTTGAGATAGCGGCTGATCTTATAAATGATGAAATGATAAGATTATTCAGATCGGCGCCAAAGGACATGTTTCTGCTTGAAATAGGCGTTCAGTCTACAAATAAAAATACGATAGCCGAGATCGATAGAAAGACGGACTTTGAGCGAATATCGTCAGCTGTCAAAGCTCTTAAGGGTTCAGTGCATATGCATCTCGATCTTATAGCGGGATTGCCGTATGAGAATTATGAGAGTTTTAAGCGCTCATTTAACGATGTTATGGAGCTTGAACCGGATGTTCTACAGCTCGGTTTTTTAAAACTGCTGCGAGGCACAAAAATAAGAGATCTCAAAGAAAAGCATGGATATATATTTGAAGATGATCCGCCATATGAGGTGTTGGGAAATAAATATATATCGTATGAAGAGATTTTAAAGCTGAAAAGCATAGAATATGTTCTTGACAGATATTATAATAGCGAGATATTTCAGAACAGTATCAGATATCTTATAAAACGATATCATTCTCCATATGAAATGTTTGAGTCATTAGCAGGATTTTTTGAAGAGCGTGGACTTTTTAGTATGGGTATATCGCAGTCCGGATTGTTCGGGTATCTTGCTGAATTTTGTGAAGATGAGCTGTTTAGGGATTATCTTAAGCTTGATTATTTTATGAATACAAATAACCCATCTACGCCGTCATGGTCAAATGAGAGGTTTGACAGAACACTGCTAAAAAAACGCTTTGACATATTGACAGAGGATTTTATAAAAACTCATCTGCCGGAATATTCTGATATGCCTGTTAAGGAGATAATAAAGAGAATAAGCATTGAGCGTTTTTCGTATGATGTTCTAAAAGACGGCAGAAGATATGAAAATATTTTAATTTTTGACAAGACGCATGACAGGATAATAAGGACAGTATAAAATGGCAGGATTTACGGATATATTAAAAAGTATTTTTGTTTTGGGCATAGCAATGCTTGTAGGATTTACGGCTGTAAAGACCGGTTACATAAAGAAGGAAGCGCGTGACGCTGTTTCACAGATACTTGTGAGGATAACGCTGCCTATACTTGTTATAACGACGATGACAAAGCTGCAGCTTGACAGCGACAAAATAATAAATTGTGTTAGTATACTTGTGATAGGCTGGATAAGTGTCGGTTGTATGTATATTATAGGCGCTGCTATAGCAAAGCTTTTTCATATGGAGGGGAAGCGGGCGACGATGCACGCTTGTCTTTCGGCTTTTGGAAATATAGTGTTTATAGCATATCCGCTCATACAGAAAATATACGGTGATGAGGGAATACTGTACGCGGCGCTTTTCGCGTTTGCAAACGACTGCTATTTATGGACGTTTGGTGTATATAAACTGTCTACGGGCGGAGATGGAAAAAGTGTAAAGCTTACGGAAAATTTGAAAAAGCTTATCAATCCCGGAACTATAGCAGTAGCTATAGCGCTTGTTATGCTTGCGTTTGGACTTAAATTTACAGGGGCCCTTAAAGAATCACTTGAGGGAATAGGTTCATGCACAACGTATCTGTCTATGATATTTTTAGGCGGAACTCTCGCAGATATAGATTTCAGGAGCTTATATAAGAGAGTAACGCTGTTTGTGCTGATATTTGTAAAGATGATAGCTTTTCCGGCTTTGTTACTTTTTGTTCTTAAGACTCTTAATATAAATGATACGGTAGCTGGCGTTGCAGTGTTGCAGGTGGCGATGCCTACATCAACGGTTCTTTCTATACTCGCTGCCGGATACAGAGGCGATGTTCTTTACAGCGCTGAAGGCGCGTTTTTAAGCACTTTGGCATGTGTTGGAACAATACCGGTAGTATACTATATGATATTGCATTTTATTTAATATATGGGGGTAAATATGAAGTTTAAAATCGCGGCTGTGATATTTTTGTTAGGTCTGTGTGTTTCAGGTATTCATGCAATGGCTAAGGACGCTTTCTTATGCATGAGACCAGAAGAGAATGTAGCGGTGACGATCGACGAAAATAAAAATTGTGTGTTTACGGAGATGCGAGCATCTAATGGAGCGCTTGTGAGTCCTCAGCTGTCAAAGGAAGGGGTAACATATCTTCCTTTAAGATATATTTGTGAAGCGGCAGGGCTTACAGAGGCGCCGGCAGGTGTGGATATGCCTGAAGGCTCATTCCGATATAATCCTTTGCCAGACGGACAGTATGTTGAAATACGTTCAGGCGGACAATATTATGTTCATAAATTAGGTGATTATTTTTCATATGACGATGGTTCGGGCGTTATCAAGACAGGGCGAGCGGTAAATGTCGATGGCACTGTATATATACCTATGGGATATATAGCTAAGTTGACTAACGGTCAGGTCTTTTATAATGATAAGTGGAAAAAGATCTCGTTTTTAAGCGGAAGCTTGAATCATGATGATTATCTTGACGCGGAAAATGATCTAAGATTTGACCGCAGAATGTATATGGAATATGAATTCTACTCAAATAATCTAACAGGCTCAACAATGTATCTTGCTACCGATGGCCTTGATATCAGAGATCTTAAGGATGAAACAGCGCAAAAGCCGAGAAGCATATCAAGAAGCGGAAACCGGCTATATTATCTTAATGAAGCTGGAACTGTAATGACAAAGACGGAGCGCCAGCCTGATGAGGCGGTAATGCAGTTCTATGATGAAAACGGCAATGGCGCGTCTATAAATGCTGTCACTGTGTTTGTATGTCGCAATAAGATATATGGTATCCAAGCTGAGTCGGGCAACTCGGGAAGACTTTTTCAGGCGAATCTTGACGGCACACAATTTGTATATTTGACAAATGATTATGTATATAATCTTATAATGCGTAAGCGTGACGAGGTATATTATTTATATTACTGCGAGGCCGCGACAAAGGCGACTATACATATGATAGATACGCGCACAATGGATAATTACACTATAGAACTGACTAATTACAGCCATGTCAATGTGCTTGATAAGATAAAGCAGTTTGTTGTTGGCGACAGAATAGTCGCGACTATTGACGAGGCTGGAACTTTACGCGTATTCAGACTCGATGATTGTCTTGAGGATTTTGAAATACAGCGTGTATGGGATGAAAATTATCTCACATTCTGGACAACACCAGAGGGATACGAGCTGAATAATATAACAGCGATGAACTTTGATTATACTAATAATGTGCTGTACATATCTGCGACAACGGAAGGTTTCAGTGCCTCGTACTACTATACATTGCAGAACAATTGCCTTAAACGCCTCGAAACGAGCGATTATCCTATAACTGATGTAGCACTTTTCAAGAATTTAGGTGATTGGACATTCCATGTAAAAATAGTAAATGGCGGCTGGCAGATGAACCATCTTGCATACTATGACGGAAATGTAGTATTTGAAGACGAGTGATAAGGAGGGATGATTGATGAAAAAAATAATTTCTTTTCTGAGCGTTATAGCTGCTATGATTATTATCGGTACAGTGTCATATGCAGCTACGATAAATGTTCCGATTTTATGTTATCACAGTGTTTCAACAAATCCACTGGCGCTTGAAAATTATACGATAAGCAAAAGCGAGTTCGAGGATGATGTCAGATACTTTAAAAACAAGGGATATAATTTAATTACGCCTGTAGAGCTGCCTTATGTATCAGGAGATTATGGAAACATCATCTTGTCTTTTGATGATGGATATGAGGATTTTTATAAGAATGTGTTTCCGATTCTCAAGGAGTATAACGCTAAGGCAGTTGTGTATGTGATCGGTTCAAAGATAGATAAAACAAATTATCTTAAGTCATGGCAGATAAAGGAAATGGATCAATCAGGATTGGTTGAGATAGGCAATCACACAGATATACTTCATTCACCGCCTAAAGATGTTTTGATTTCGTGGTATAATGATTCCTTTATGCTTAATGAAGCTATATATGATATAGGAAAGTGTAATCAGCGTTTATACGATATAATAGGTCATTATCCACAAAGTATATCTTATCCTTATGGAGCATACTCGGAATCACTTGAAAGACTGGTAAAGGACGAGCTGATGTTCTTGACATCAGTTACTACAAAGCATGGAATAGTAACATCTTCAAGCGACGTGTATAGTCCTATGAACAGGATATACAGGATCCATGGTGATACGCCTAAGGTCGTAGAGCAGAGGATATATAATCTCAAATAAGACAAGATCATATAAAAAGCAGAGTGGCATATAAAGCCACCTGCTTTTTTAATTATTTAAGTTCAAATTCATTTTCTCCTTTAAAAAGCGGGATCTCATACGAAAGCTCCGCATCAGGGAATGAGTCAAACATTGTTTTAAGAGTTTTAGCCTGAGCAGTTGCCCAGTCTATATCAGTCGCGTATTGATGCTTGCCCGGACTGTCGGGATTCCAGCGCATCTTGTATAATGTGTTCTGCTTATAGCTTGAGTTGTTTATATAATTGGCGCTTATCCAGGCGGCGCCTCCGGAAATAGCTTTATCGACGTCTGTCCAGCCTTGGGCGTACGCATATTCCGAACCATATTTTACAGCGTTTGAATCATATGCGCCTATTCCAAACATATTATAAACTACAGTGCCATTCACATCTACACCTGACGCAAGCTCCGAAAAACCATTGCCGGTCTCAAGACAGGCATGAGTTACAAGATAAAGCTCGCTTATGTTGTTCGCTGCTGCAGCGTCCTTGAATTGCTGTCCTTTTCCCTCAAGAACTCCTTTTCCATGCAGATAATTGTTTAACGTTTCAACTGAAACATTATTTGACTGGGAAAGATCGATGAACTGATATTTGCCGTATCCGCTCGCGTGAGATGATGGAGATACCGCTTCAAGAACTTCTTCCTTTTCAGCGCGTCTGTTCTCGGAATATTTGACAGGGGAAAGCGAGTATTGAAATTCAGCAAATTCGTTCAATGTATAGTCATATTTTGTGAACTGCGGTTTTGATGATAGTTCGGCTATACGTTCTGAAACAGATTTTGAAACTACCTTCATATTTGTATCCTTGTCATTCGGCGGTACAACCTCGATATCGAATGAATCCTTTTTACCGTTTGATGATTCAACAGTAATAGTGGCTGTTCCTGTTTCCGCACCTCTTATGATACCGTTTTGATCTACAGATATTATATTACTGTCAGATGATGACCATTTTACGCTTTTGTCTTTTACCGTGTCAGGGTATATATATGAGGAAAGAGAATAATCGGCTCCAAGCCGTATTTTATCTACTGCATTTGTTATGAATACAGCTTTAGTTGTGACATTATAGAGTCCAACGTATACGGTGCATTTCGCTGTTCTGCTGCCGTCAGCAAGCTCGGCATATATGCTTGTCGTTCCAACGCCGTTAGGGATCACAAGACCGTTATCATCTACTGTAGCAACAGATGTGTCGCCCGAATACCAGTTTATTATATCAGGATCAAGTGAAACAGGATCACTGTCTATAGTCAGCTGATAAGGCTCAGACATATCAGCGAACATATTGATCTCTGTATCTGATAATGCGAATTTGCGTATTGAGCTTGTAGCATAGACAGGATAAGTTTTTTTGATATCGCCGCATGATATGGTAATGTTGGCTTGAGCGGTCTGACCGTCAGATGTCACATGACCGTGATCATCAACTGTAATTGAAGGGTTATCTGAAGAATATGTGATAGGCTTGTCAGTCGAGTTTATCGGCACTGAAAGAGCACCGATATCTGCGCTGTTCTGATCGCTGTCAGTATAAATTATTGTCGCAGTAGAAGGCGTTATAATATCCTCCGTCTTTATTTCGTCAAAACTAAACACCATAGCTAAACGTATTTTTGAACGGAAATCATTATCATTTTTAGCTTCGGCTGAAATGGCTGCTGAAATTATCAAAGCTGATAAAAGTATTATTTTTTTCATAATCAAATCACCTAAAGATATTTTACATAATAAATCTTCTGATGTCAAGTGTTAAATGAGAATATAACAAATAGATGATAAAAAACTTATAAAAAATTAAGAAATTTTGTTACTTTTTCTATTGTAATATGAGGTTTTTTGTAGTATAATTAGAATGATATGCTATTAAGTTTTACTTATATTCTACAAGGAGGATAACAAAATGGAACAGCAGGATAGTTCAAGATTAAAGCAGATACTGAAGAACCGTCGTGACAAGCTCGCAGAGTATGTTGACGCGGGAATGGATCCGTTTAAGATCACAAAGTTTAACAGAGATAACACATCTCAGAATATAAAGGACAATTACTCGGAGTTTGAAGATAAAGACGTGACAATAGCAGGAAGACTCATGTCAAAGAGAAGAATGGGCAAGGTGGGATTCGGTCATCTTGCTGACTTTGAAGGCAAAATACAGATATTTGCTAAAAAGGATGTTCTCGGCGATGAGGAATTTGACAGATTCAAAAAGCTTGATATTGGTGATATCATAGGTGTTACAGGAAAGGTATTCACTACAGAGTCAGGTGAGATATCAGTAAGAGCAGAAAAGATAACATTGCTTGCAAAGTCACTTTTGCCGCTCCCGGAGAAGTTCCACGGATTAAATGACACTGATCTCAGATACAGACAGAGATATGTAGATCTCATAATGAACGAAAATGTTAAAAAGACATTTGTAACTCGTTCAAAGATATTGACAGCTATAAGAAATTATCTTGATTCAAGGGGTTATTTTGAGGTAGAAACACCTATCTTGAATACGATAGCCGGAGGCGCGGCTGCAAGACCGTTTATAACACATCACAACACTCTTGATATGGATATGTATCTTAGAATTGCGACAGAGCTTCATCTTAAGAGACTTATCGTAGGTGGTTTTGACAAGGTGTATGAAATGGGCAGACAGTTCCGTAACGAGGGTATGGACATAAAGCACAATCCGGAATTTACAACAATAGAAATATATGAGGCTTACGCTGATTATAACGATATGATGGATCTTACAGAAAACCTGTTCAGATATTGTGCTGAAACAGTATGCGGAACTACAAAGATAAACTATCAGGGCGTTGAAATAGATCTTTCACATTTCGAAAGAATACCTATGATAGACGCTGTGACGAAGTATTCAGGCGTTGATTTCAACACCATTACAACAGATGAGGAAGCGCAGGCAGCAGCAAAGGCAAAGGGGCTTGAAGTAGACCCTGCGAAGGCGACAAGGGGAGATATAATAGCGTTGTTCTTTGATGAATTCGTTGAAGAAAACCTTGTGCAGCCTACATTTATAACAGAATATCCTGTTGAGATCTCGCCATTGGCAAAGAGAATGCCATCAAAGCCAGAGCTTACAGAGAGATTTGAGGTATTTATAACGGGACGTGAATTCGGTAATGCGTTCTCAGAGCTGAACGATCCTATCGATCAGCGCGCGAGATTTGAGCATCAGATGGAGCTTCGCGCTGCCGGTGACGATGAGGCATCTGAAATGGACGAGGACTTCTTAAACGCGCTTGAATACGGCATGCCACCTACAGGCGGACTTGGAATAGGTGTAGACAGATTTGTAATGCTTTTAACAGACAGCTATTCAATAAGAGACGTGCTGCTCTTCCCGACAATGAAGCCGTTGGATAAATAAAACTGCATAAAACAGCGGTTTTAAAGGTATGAATTGTACCAAATCACACGATTTTGTACCAATTCTGTACCAAAATTTCACAGAGATTTTTAAAAGTATATTTTGATGATAAAAACGACTCGGACTATGTTTTGAGTCGTTTTTATTTATTATGGGATATAATATCTATTGCTACCTAACAGTATGTCTATAAATTTTTTGAAAAACATTGAATTTATAGTATATTTGTGGTAAAATTATAATAAAGAAATATACCATGCGCAAGGTATATTATACAATGGAATTGTTACCACCAGAGCTTGATATAATATTTAAAAAGATGTTTTCGAAGCGGTGAAATAAGCCTTTATTGACACATTTTTTATCTTGTGTGC
>CALXSW010000111.1 GCA_944391255.1 uncultured Clostridia bacterium
GTGTGGTATAATTAGTATATAGATACATTTTAAGGGAGAAAATACCGCAATATGCGGTATACAATAATGGAGGTGCAAAAGCTTGAAGAAGTTTAACACAACAGATATACCTATGACAGACAGAATCAGACGATTGATCGACAATTTGTTTGCAAAGATGCCAGAGGTTGAAGCGGATAGAGCTGTTCTTATAACAGAAAGCTACATGGCTACTGAAAACGAGCCTATGGTCAAGCGCAGAGCATTGGCTTTTAAGCATATTCTTGACAATATTCCAATAATAATACGCAATGACGAACTTATTGTCGGTTCATCTACACAGTCACCGAGAAGCTGTCAGGCATATCCTGAGTTTTCATATGAATGGCTTGCGGGTGAGCTTGATACTATGGAATTCAGAGAGGCTGATCCATTCCACGTTTCAGAAGAGGTAAAATCCGAATTAAGACGAGTTTTCCCTTACTGGAAGGGAAAGACAACAAGCGAGCTGGCTCAATCGTATATGGCACCTGAGGCGATTGTATCGATAGATCACAATATGTTTACACCGGGAAACTATTTTTATAATGGCGTAGGACATTTTACTGTAAATTACAGACAGGTCATAAATATAGGTCTTAGTGGTGTTATTGACAGAGTTCGTAAAGAATTGGCGTCAATAAACGTATATGACGCGAATTATACAACAAAACATGAGCTTTTGGAATCAATGATAATCTCATGCGAGGCTGTAATTAATTATGCTCACCGCTATGCTGAATTAGCTTGTGACATGGCGCAGAAAGAAAGTGATCCGCAGAGAAAACGTGAACTTCTGCATATCGCAAAAAACTGTGCCAAGGTACCTGAAAATCCAGCTGAGACTTTCTATGAAGGGTGTCAGTCATTTTGGTTCTTGCAGCAGGTTATCCAACTTGAGTCAAGCGGTCATTCTATATCACCTGGACGTTTTGACCAGTATATGTATCCTCTTTATAAAAAGGGCATTGAAACAGGTACATTAACTCGTGAATTCGCTCAAGAGCTTCTCGATTGTATATGGGTCAAGCTAAATGATTTGAATAAGGCTCGTGATGCTGCGTCAGCGGAAGGTTTTGCGGGATATAGTTTATTCCAAAATCTTATTGCAGGCGGTCAGACAAAAGATGGGCGTGATGCTACAAATGATTTGTCATTCCTCTGTATTCAGGCATCTATGCATACGAGGTTACCGGCTCCATCGTTATCTGTAAGAGTGTGGAATGGAACTCCGAATGAATTTTTGCTTAAGTGTACAGAACTTACACGCACAGGCATTGGTCTTCCGGCATATTATAACGATGAAATCATAATACCGGCACTCATGTCAAGAGGCGTAACTCTTGAGGATGCGAGAAATTATCAAATAATCGGATGTGTTGAGCCGTCAGTTGAGGCAAAAACAAACGGTTGGCATGACGCAGCATTCTTTAATATGTGTCGTCCTCTTGAGCTTGTATTCTCAAATGGATATGACAAGGGTGTAAAGGTCGGAATAGAAACAGGCGAAATAGATGAATTCCCAACATTCGAATCATTCTTTGCGGCATATAAGGCACAGTCAGATTACCAGGTAAAGATGATGGTAAATGCAATAAATGCTATAGATGTAGCTCACGCTGAGCGCGCTCCGCTGCCGTTTGTTTCGGCTATAATCGATGATTGCATAAGCGAAGGAAAGACAATAGAACAGGGCGGCGCACATTATAACTTTACAGGTCCGCAGGGCTTTGGTATTGCTAATATGACGGACGGTCTTTATGCAATAAAGAAATTAGTGTATGATGAAGGCAAGTATACGCTTGCAGAATTTAAAGAGGCAATGGCTCTCAACTATGGATATGGCCTCACTCCAAAAGCCGCTAAAAATTCTACAAAAGAGGTTGTAGAACAGCTTGTTGCTGAAGGTAAAAAGGTAGATGAGGAAACTATAGCTGGAATCTATAAAATGTTTATAGATGGTGTGTGTACTCCTGAACAGAAAGCTAAATTCCAGAAGATGCGTGAAGATATAGACGCTGTTCCAAAGTACGGAAATGATATTGATGAAGTAGATGACTTTGCGCGTGAAGTGGCATATGTATACACAAGAGAATTGGAAAAGTATAAGAACCCACGCGGTGGACAGTTCCAGGCGGGAATGTATCCTGTTTCTGCAAATGTACCACTTGGCGAACAGACAGGCGCCACACCTGATGGAAGATTGGCAAATACACCTGTTGCAGACGGTGTTGGCCCAAGAAGTGGATATGATGTACTTGGTCCTACTGCTGCAGCAAACTCAGTTGCAACACTTGATCATGGAATTGCATCAAACGGAACGCTATATAACCAGAAATTCCATCCGAGTGCGTTAAGCGGTGTTGCTGGACTGCAGAACTTTATATCATACATACGCGCATATTTTGATCAAAAGGGTATGCATATGCAGTTTAACGTTGTTGACCGCGATACACTTATAGATGCTCAGAAGCATCCTGAAAAGTATAAGTCACTTGTTGTGCGTGTGGCTGGTTATAGCGCATTATTTACAACGCTGTCGCGTTCACTTCAGGATGACATAATTAAGCGTACAGAACAGGTATTTTAAGGAGAGTTATGGATTATTTAAAAGCTAAAGGACGTATATTTGATATCCAGCGATATTCCATACATGATGGCCCAGGAATAAGAACAATAGTGTTTCTTAAGGGTTGCCCTTTGAGATGCCGATGGTGTTGTAATCCAGAAGGTCAGCATTGGGATCATGAAGATATGATAGTAAATGGTTCACCGAAGCATTTTGGTGAAGACGTGACTGTTGAGGAACTTATACCAAGATTAATGAAGGATGAGTTTTATTATCGCAGGAGCGGCGGCGGAATAACATTATCAGGCGGCGAATGTCTTATGCAGCCGGATTTTGCGCCACATTTATTACATGCATGTCACGATTTAGGATATAATACATGTATTGAAACTACCGGACATCAGAAATGGGAGCAGATAGAAAAATATCTTCCATATCTTGATTACGTACTGATGGATATAAAGCATATGGACAGTGAGAAACACAAGAAATTTACAGGTGTTTCTACTGAACTAATTCATGAGAATGCTCTTAAGTTCGCAAAAAGTGGAGTAGATCTCACGATTAGAGTACCAGTTATACCTACGTTCAACAACACACCGCAGGAAATAAGAGCAATTGCAGAGTTTGCAAAAACTTTGCCGGGTGTAAAAAAGCTTCATCTTTTACCATACCATAGATTAGGTCAGGGAAAGTATGAGGGGTTAGGACGAGAGTATACATTAAAAGAGATAGAACCAATGGAAAAATCCTATATGGAAATGCTTCTGCGAGAAGCAAAGAAATCAGGATTGTATTGTCAAATAGGTGGTTAAAAAGAAAAGCAAGGTAGAATTTTGATTTTACCTTGCTTTTTTGCTTATCCCATGGATACATATTCTGTTGTACAACTTAATAAGATATATTTGTGATTGTTTTAGAGAATCACATGAAAACTTGTGTACTTATAGCAATATAAGATAATAGGCTTAGTACGGATGATGTTGTTTTACTTTTTTGAGGGTATGAAAAAAAGTCTGTAAATTTAACGCTTTCTGTGGTAGAA